>QFOI01000046.1 GCA_003241175.1 Pseudopedobacter saltans | reverse complement strand
CACCGACTTTCATAATTCCAAATGCCGTTGCGTCGTTACTTGTCACCGGAATAGTTGCAATGCTAACATCCGCTTCTGCGGCAACATGCTTTTCTATCATCTCGGCAAAGTCTATCTGATACAACTGGTCTCCACTCAATATCAACACATATTCATAATCATGATTGTTGATGTGTTTCATGGATTGCCTTACGGCATCAGCAGTTCCTTGAAACCATGTGGACCCTTCAGGTGTCTGTTCTGCCGCCAATATATCAGCAAATCCATTGCTGAATGCACCAAAAGAATATGTATTCTTAATATGCCTGTTTAAAGAGGCAGAATTGAATTGCGTCAATACAAAAATCCTATTGATTCCCGAATTAAGACAGTTACTGATCGGGATGTCCACTAATCTATATTTCCCGGCGATCGGTACTGCCGGTTTGGAACGGCTTGCTGTTAATGGATACAATCTAGTCCCTGCTCCTCCTCCTAAAATTACGGCTACAACTTCGTTAGATAACAATTTGATCATGATGTTTATTTATAGATTAAAAACATATAGTTTCCTATTTACACGAATTATACAAGTCAAGATACTGCTGTACAGTATTTTCCCAACTATGATTTATGGACATTCCTTTACGAACTACTTCCTGCATTACTTTCGGATGGTTAAACAACTCTATCGCCCGTCCTATGGAATAAATGACGTCTTCCGGAATCGCTCGATCGAAACAAAAACCCCATCCATCTTCACCAATATCCTTCACTGTATCTTTCAAGCCTCCTGTATTTCTCACAATGGGTATCGTACCATACCGCATTGCATACATTTGATTCAATCCGCAAGGCTCAACCCGACTAGGCATCAATAAATAGTCCGCCCCGGCATACAATAGATGACTTAATCCTTCATTATAACCAATATCAGCATGATAAAGTTTAGGATACACCCCATTAATACTTGCTAACTGTATTTCAGTCTCACGTTGACCGCTACCAAGTAGAATAAAAACACATTGTTCTTTCAGCAAGTACATACAGGACAATATTGCATCAGGCAAAATATCGGCTGCTTTTTCTTCCACCAGTCTCCCTATGAAGGAGAACAAAGGTTTGTTGAAATCCAACCCAAAACGGTCACATATTTCCTTTTTGTTGGCTGCCTTACCTTGGACAAATGTGTCAACATCAAAATGATTTATTAAAAACGAATCCGTCGCTGGATTCCAAAGTTCTGTATCGATGCCGTTTAATATGCCGTAACATTTTCCCTTTTCGTATTCGAACAAAGCCTCTAAACCATTACTGTTGTATAAAAGTTCGTGTAAATAACCATTACTCACGGTATTGACTTTCCATGCATTTTTTACGGCACTTGCCATCGGGTTAATATCATGGTTCCATTCCAAAAGTCCTCCTTTCCAAGGATCAAATGCAGGAATCCAGTTCATATTATCCCAACCAAACTGACCTTGGTACTGTGCATTGTGAATGGTAAAAATACTAGGGACGTCTCTCAAAGAATGAAATTCATAGCAGTATTTCATCATGAAAGGGATCAATCCAGTTGTATGATCATGGCAATGCAGAATATCCGGTTTTTCGGTCCAGTTGCTTAGCCAGTTCAAGACGGCTATCTGAAAAGCCAAATAACGATAGCTATCATCTCCATATCCATAAACTTTCTCTCTATCCGTAAGTCCATTGATGTCTAGCAAGTATAAATCAAAACCCAGTTCATTCGTCTTCTCTTTTATAACCGTAAAGTCAAACCAAAAATCCCCAACGTGTGTACGACCTTGAAATACATTTTCCCACTCATGACTATACAGAAATTTTGTTCTATGCATAGGCATAACGAGCTTGGCATCCAAACCTGCTTCACATTGATATTTTGGTAGGGCACCTGCGACATCTCCTAAGCCTCCAACTTTGGCGACAGGATAACATTCAGCAGAAACATGTACGATTTTCATATAAAAAGTGACATTTAATATTTTGACAAGGCTAGTTTGTCATTTTTTTCAATTTCTAAATTTAAACAAAAACAATCAATTCATTATCAATTTTATAGAAAGATTTAAGTTGTATATTGTAAATAAAACAATTGCTTAACACTATTCTAAAATCTCGATAGGATGAGCGTATTTTACCGCCTCATTTCCCAAAAAACTCCTAAAGTTTTCTTCCGTGTTCGCAATAGCACCATTCGTCAAAATCCAACAACTATAAAAACGAAATTCGTTCGCTACACCTCGTGCTATTTTTTCTCCTAATAGATGAGAAAATGTAATATCACTGTTTGCCTTTGGCGCGTCTTTCAAAAAAACTCCATAATTGTCATGGGCAACAATGGCCATTCCCAACTCATCTTTGTTTTCTGATTGTTTCCCATAGGAATAAACCACAGTTGTCTTATTTTGTTTGATGGAATCCATTTTGTTTTGAAAAAAATCTGCAATACCCAACACCAAATAGCTATTATCCAATTTTGGGGAAATCGTTATGCGACTTTCGTAGAAATACTGTCCTTTCCAGATACTCATCGTTTCAATTAAAGAATATGCTTTTCCGAAAAGACTGATATTATAATCCATTCTAAAAGAGGCAAACAAAGGTCCATCGTTTAAAAGTTTATAGGATTCTTTGGTTATCAGTTTGCCAGCTACTCTCACCAAAGTATCATCTCCTTTGGGATTCTTCGTCTTTATAGCCAATGAACCGGCACCTAGAGATTTTTCTACATGCAGAATATCCATTCCCCAATCGGAAAGATGATGATAACTATGTTTCGTATTGGAACCTACAGAATCCATGACTAATCTAGGTTGGCGTTTGCCGTAAATGTCTTTGGTATTGCGAGTGTCAAAATACAGACGAAAAGCATTTTTGTCATTTTCCAAGGCCGGACCTTCCGTTAGATATGGTGGTAAAGACTTTTCGCTAAAATCAGTTGGGGGATTTTGAAAAGGCATTTCTAGAAAAGGAACAGCCGCACCAAAACTACCGTCCGCTAATTGCGGTTTTAACCTAGCATGTGCAAAAGCTGTAATGTTTTGTGTCTCTTTATTGGCAATTTCAATGTCTAAGGATTTGGTTTCATTGGGCGAAAAATCAGTGATAAAAACAAGCTCATCCCACTTGCCATCTCCGTCCAAATCCACCGTTTGATTAATGATATTTTCCTTATTGATCGTTACAGACAAAAACTTTGCATTTTCTACCTTTTTTAGACCAATATGTTTGAGTTTTTTTACGGGAATTCTAACGAGTTCATTTTGTCGTTCGATATTGGTAGCATTCTTGATTTTTAGCTTAACCTGAGCAGCGCAATTCACGATTCCGAACAATAAGCAAACAACGACGAAGCATTTCATATTGACAAATAGTTTAATTGGAAAACACACAGCTGTTTCCAAATGACAAAATCTAGGCTACTAAGGTAAGGTATGACAAATGGAGAATAATCTTTTGCCATGTCTTTTTTTTGGAATATTATTGCCCAATGGCACAAGTTGTTTTGAATAAGAAAATCGCACCAAGAATCTACAACGGACATCCTTGGATCTATGGCAATGAGATGGATCATGTGGATGGTGAATATGAAGCCGGCGATATTGTAGACGTTTATTACCATGACCGCAGTTTTTGTGGACGTGGATATATCAACCCAAAATCCCAGATAACCGTACGTCTACTGACTAGAAGACAAGAGCCTATTGATGCCAATTTTTTCCATAAAAAAATATTACAATCCTGGAACTATAGACAAAAACTAGGATATACCGAGAACTGTCGTTTAGTATTTGGCGAATCAGATGATTTGCCTGCATTGATTATCGACAAATTCAATGACTATTTTGTTATCCAAACAATGTCGCTGGGAATAGAAAAATGGAAAGATGCCATAATCGCAGCCATCGAAGACATATTTCACCCAAAAGGGATCTATGAACGCAATGACGTTCCAGTAAGAGAACTAGAAGGCCTTGAACAGAGAAAAGGTTTCCTGACAAATCCATTTGAAACAAAAATCATTATTAACGAAAATGGTCTTAAATTCGAAGTGGATATTGAGAATGGACAAAAAACCGGTTTTTTCTTAGACCAGCACGACAATCGTAGAGCCATTGCTCCAATTGTAAAAGGTGCTGATGTATTGGGCGCATTTACCTATACGGGGACATTTGAAATACATGCCGCACATTATGGGGCAAAAAGTGTATTGGGCTTGGATATTTCCGAAAACGCAGTCAGGCAAGCTAATCACAATACACAACTCAACGGATTGGAAAACATCTGTCATTTTGAATGTGTAAATGCCTTTGACAGTTTAAAAAGTTGGTCCAAGGAAGGAAAGTCTTATGATGTGGTGATGCTTGACCCTCCTGCTTTTACCAAGAGTAGAAGCAATATACAAAAGGCCGTTAGCGGGTACAAAGAAATCAATCTACGTGGCATGAAACTTATCCGAAATGGCGGTTTTCTGGTGACTAGTAGTTGCACCAACCTCGTTTCGCCCGAATTGTTTTTGCAAACTATCGAAGCTGCAGCCTACGATGCCAAAAAAAGAATCCGTCAGGTGACTTTTCAACCCCAGGCAGCAGACCATCCAATATTGCCAAGTATTGAAAATACGCATTATCTAAAATTCCTAATAGCAGAAATAACAGACCGTTAATCATGGGAGAATATTCAATGGGAGACGCCATGAAAAAGTTTCTCGAAAAAAGCAGATTAAAAAACGGCATTCGCTCGGCACAGATCGATGAGATCTGAGAAAAAATCATGGGTAAAACCATCTCCAAATACACGGACAAAATTGAGATCGTACAACAAACACTGTTTGTCCATACTTCTATCGCACCCTTAAAACAAGAAATACAGTTTCAGAAAAAACAAATCATTCAACGGATCAACGAAGAGTTTCAGGAAGCCATCGTAAAGGACATTGTCATTAGATAGAACCCTTTTTTATTTTTTTGCCTAAAAAGGTTTTAAAATAGTAAATTTGGTAGAAAGAACAACCCCTCACCAAAATTTGCTTATATGAAACCCCAAAAACGTTTTGCCTTATTGGCATTTTACCTTCTTTTATTTTCCTCTTGTTATTCCGTCCGAGTCGTTGTCAAAGATGGCGTTCCGGAGCCAGCACCACCTTCCAGCACTACTGGATTTTATGCGGGGAAAGAGTACGTAGTAATCGACACAACTATCAAACTGGGCCTTGCAGATGATATGGGACAATACCTCATCAAAAGCTGTAACGCGACAGGATTATATGCTGTGGAATATCGCGTAACGCTGGGCGACATACTCTTAAACGGAATTACTTTCGGTAAGCACCGCAAGCTTAGAGTAAAATACATCTGTTCGAAAAGTGAATAAAATTACTCGTAACACCCAAAACCTATTACCATGCCTAACCAAACAAAAACCCAGATCACCAATAATGTCTCTTGGAATACCATACACCTCAACGGACCTTATCCTTTGGTCAAAAAACTACTGTCAACAAGTCTTTCAACAGGAAAACCTGTAATCGAAAGATACAATGAAGCATCTAGCGAAATCAGAAACCTGCTCTTGAATGCGTCCAATTCCTTTGAAAGATTTAGAGCATTCGGTTCGGGATGGTCTCTTTGTGATATTCCCTACTGTGAAGACCAAATGCACTTTAATGCAAAAATGAATTTGAAATGGTCGATCGGGAATACTGACATACATACCAAGACTAAATATTTACCTGAAAACTTGTTCTTTTTCGAATGTGGAAACTCTATAAAAGAGGTTTCCAATTTTCTGGTAAAAAACAACAAGTCCCTAAAAACTAGTGGCGCAAGTAATGGGCAAACCATTGCTGGCGCTATATCTACCGGCGTTCATGGTTCTGCTATTGATATTGGATCCATGCAGGATTTTGTAGTCGGACTTCAATTAATAGTAGGGCCAAATGTTGATGATGTCGTTTATCTGGAAAGAAAAAGTTTACCCGCTTTAAATGATCAATACATTAACCAACTCAACGCTAGGATCATAAGAGATGACGCCCTGTTTAGTGCAGCTTTAGTTGGTTTAGGTTCTTTTGGATTTGTGCATGGTGTACTAATAGAGGCAGAGGATTTATATCTTATAAAGAAATATGCAAGAAAATTACCAAGCGAATTCGCTATTGATCTAGCATTGAAACTTATGGATGGTCAATCCACACGTTTCACGACTGGAACCGATATTGATATTATTGAAAAAGAAAGACGCCTACAGCACTTTCAACTATATGTCAATCCATATGACAAGAAGAAAGAATACATGACAACGCTACTTTACAAATATCCTTATACAAACAATTATCCTGATCCAATACCAACCATTCAAACGTCCATTTATAAATCGCTTCCCGAATTCTTCGCTAATCTCTCGAGCAAATACAACAAACTAGTCCCATTGATTTTAAAGGCAATGGAATCAAGCGTTTTCCCAAAAGAAAACATGGATGTTATTGGACGCCATGACGAAATATTCCATGACACTTATCAATTTGAAAAAGCTTTTGCGATTTCTTTTGCTGTACAGCCTATTCATTTGAAAAAAGCATTAGAACTATTTGTTGATGTTTGCAACAAAAAAGGGCCTGTTCCTGGAGCGATTGGTATTCGTTTCGTCAAGAAATCCAATGCTACTCTTGCTTTTACAAGATTTGACTATAATTGTATCATCGAAATGGATGGCATACAATGGGAGCCCAATAGTCGAATGATCAGCATGCACGATTTTGAAACCGAACTATACAAATCACTTATTCAAAATAACATTCCTTTCACCTTGCATTGGGGCAAAAATTCGGCTTGGGATTTTCCAGGCCTTGCAAACTATATGTATCAAGATGCCGATGATATTTGGATGAAGCAGCGATCCAAATTATTAACAAGAACCATGTGCAATATTATGACCAACAAATTTCTTAAACGAATACAACTCGATTCTTACATACCTTAATGAAAAAAGTCAATAGGTACAGCCAGACTGCACCTATTGACTTTTGACTTCACAGATTATTTTTTCAACGCCTCTTTTATTGCCTCACCAACTGAAGCGGCGGATTGTGGATTTTGACCCGTGATTACTCTTTGATCTTCGGTAACATGAATCTGCCAAGGTGCAGACTTCTCATAAATACCACCACGTTCTTTTAATTTATCTTCCAATAAGAATGGGACGATATTAGTCAAACCAACAATTTTCTCTTCTTCATCAGTAAAACCATTAATTTTTTTACCACTAACCAAATAAGAATCGTCAGCTAATTTGATATTGACCAAACCAGCAGGACCGTGACAATCCGCTGCCACAATGCCGTTATTTTGGTAAATAGTAGCAGCGATTCTGGCCAACGCCGTATCATTGGGCAAATCCCACATGGCGCCATGACCACCTGCATAATATATTGCAGCATATTTGCTTGAATTGACTTCACTTGGCTTCAATGTATGGGTGATTTTGTAATGATATTTTTTATTGTTCCAAAATTCATTATTTACAGAATCTTTCAGGTCAAAACCATCCACGGGCGCATTACCACCTTTTGGACTTACAAAATCAATATCATATCCGGCATCCGTCAAGACTTTCCAAGGATGAGCAACTTCACCCAAAAAATAACCTGTTTTTTCTCCCGTATTACCTTTCTCACCATGACTCGTCACGACAAAAAGAATCTTCTTTTTGCCATTTTTATGTTGGGCATTTACAAGGGAAAATGTAAAAAATAAGCTTGCTCCGATAAGCACTATTTTGTTCATAATTTTCATAACTATTTGTTTAGGAATGTTTTGTTTAAATGGATTATATATTCTTTGTGGAATTTTGCTAATTTCTCATCTGTGAAGTTTTTTTCTACATCATGAAAATGGAAACTTTCCAATGGTTTCAAACTCAAAAAGGCATTCATTCTGTGGAATGGAAACAATACGCCATCGTCCACACTTCTTTCTTTGAAAAATTCGTCCGGCAATCTAAACGCATCTTCTGGCGCATTCCAAGTTGTAGTTACCATATATTGGCGACCTTCCATAGAACCTCCAGTGCCATAGTTTCTAGTTGGGTTAACGGATTTTCGTCCGTCACTGTAATACATTCCTTTGCGGTGACCAGCTGTCAACACGCGATCAAAATATTCTTTCATAGGGAATGGAAGATACATCCACCAAATCGCAAAATGGTAAACAATTATATCTGCCCAAACCCATTTCTCTATTTCATCCGAAATCACATATCCATCTTCAACTGTTGTCGTTTTTACTTCAAATCCATTTTCTGCGGTAAAAAAAGATAAATCCCATTCTTTAATCGTATGATTCAGTTTTCCACCAGAATGTCCAAATTTTTTTCCGCCGTCAATAATTAATACTTTTTGCATGATCATTTTATTTTGATAGTGCAAAATTAGACAGACAAAAAATATAATTAAAATAACGCAAATTATACATTGATATAATAATTATTATACTTAATAACTTTACATAAAGGAATATTATAGTAACTTTGATTATATATTAGTTTAATTATATCTTATGCAAACGAATTTTGAATGGTTTAGAACCTTTAAGGCGATATACGAAACAGAGACAATGAGCGGTGCAGCAAAGCAATTATTTGTATCCCAACCTGGCGTCGGTTTGCATCTCAATGCATTGGAAGCCTACACGGGTTATCCATTATTTGAACGAACAGGTAGAAAAATGATCCCGACGGAAAGAGGACATTTACTATACGAACAATTACAAAATTCGCTTGAAACATTAGAAGATATTGAATCGAGATTTAGAAGAAAATCAGGCATTGATCGTCCAACTGTCAGTGTGGGAATGTGCGTAGAATCCTTTCAACAAAATTTGGAAAAATATATTCCCGAAATTGATTTCAATCTCATCATGCAATTTGGTGAAAATGAAAAATTGATTGAATGGTTGGAAAATGGAACTTTGGATTTTATATTAACGACACGTCCTCAATTTAATACGAATACCATATATGAACCATTTACACAAGAACAAATGGTTTTAGTTGCAGGCCGTGACACTGATTTATCAGAATGGAATGCGTTGAATCTTTCCAATAAAGAAGATGTAATGCATTGGTTAACAAACCAATTGTGGTACAATACGACAACGGACGTCAATCATTTGAAGCAATTCTGGGAGACTAATTTCAATATTCGACCAGATTTCGTTCCGAATTTTATCGTACCCAATAAATTTTCTATCATTCGTTGTTTGTCGAGGGGAAAAGGTTTGGCTGTTATTCCTGATTTCCTATGTATGGAAGCTGTACAAAAAGGTGCTATTCGAATAATTTGGGAAGGTTACAATCCAGTGATAAATGTGATGCATTTTGGAAAAAGAAAAAATCCCGTAGCAGCCAAACAAATCGAGTGGTTGGAAGAAAGGCTAAAAAGCGAGTTTAAAAAAGTGCCATATCTAATAGAATCATAGCCTTATTTTTTACATTTTCCTTTCAAACCAATATCAGCTTAAAATAGCATTTCAAAGCAGAAATACTTGATCTTCAATTTTACAAATAAACGCTCACTCATTTATCAAAATGATCTTTCCAATATGACTACCGCCTTCCATGATCTGTTGACCTGTAAAAGCCTGACTCAACGGTAAGGTTTCGTATATGGTTGGTTTGAATTGTCCGTTTTCTATCCAAGGCCACACATTTTTAAGAATATCCTCAGTCAGGTATTTTTTGAAACTATATTCACGACCACGCAAAGTACTGCCTGTAACATAGATACGTTTTTGCATTAGTTTGCCTATATTGAGTTCAACTTTATTTCCTTTTGTGGCATTAATATACACCAATCGTCCATCAGGTTTTAACAGATTGATATTTTTATTAAAATAGTCCCCTCCTATCATATCTAAAACAACATCGATTTGGTCACGACCAATTACTTGTTCAAAATCCTGTTCTTTATAGTTGATCACCACATCAGCACCTAAAGACAAACAAGCATCTTCTTTTTCAGTTCCCCCAACAGTTGTATATACTTTACATCCATATAGTTTTGCCAACTGAATCGCAGTAATACCAATGCCACTACTACCGCCATGTACTAAAAAAGATTCCCCTTTTTGCAAACGTCCACGCTCAAATACATTGGACCAAACCGTAAACACTGTTTCTGGTAAACTAGCCGCTTCCGCAAAAGTTATATTTTCCGGGATTGGTAAACACTGCCCTTCTTGCACTTTTACTTTTTGGGCATAACCACCACCTGCCAACAAAGCACATACCTTATCGCCAGGTTTCCACATAGTAACATCAGGACCAATAGCTTCCACTATACCGGCTACTTCCATACCGGGAACATCCGCAGGAACACCTGGAGGTGCAGGATAATTTCCTTTTCTTTGAAATACGTCTGCACGATTGATTCCAGCGGCTTTTACGTCCAATAGGATTTCATCCTTTTCTATTACGGGATCTGGATATTCCATCCACTCAAGCGTATTGGAACTTCCATTTTCAACGATCACACTAGCTTTCATAACAGTATATTCAATTAGATTCTTTTGCAATATAAACAAAAAATGTCGCCCCTTGTTTGGAGCGACATTAAACAAAAACATACTATAACTGACACATTGTGTATTTAATGTTTACTCTTGTGAATATGTTCATTTTTTTTAAACCTCTCCCTAACCTCCCCTCAAAGGGGAGGGAAAAAGGGTGGGGTTTACATCATTATCAGAAAAACAAAAACATAACTACTAGAATTTCTGGCTCAATATAACTTTTCCGGCAGAAGCTCCTTCACGCTGTTCTTCAGAACTGTTCAAAACGATAGTATCGTTAACATTCAGCTGCCCAAACACTTGAATTCGTTTGTCATCAGACTTACCTAAAGTAATTGTTTCATAATGAAATTTTCCATCATCAACCCTAACCAAATGAATTCCCGCATCTGAATTGATAACTGCTGTTTTAGGTACAATGAATGAGGCATTATTTGTAGGCAAAGGCATTTTCACTTCCACTGTCATGCCAGGAAGCAATGCTTTGTTGTTTCCTTTTGGATATACATCCATTTCCACCCGTTCCGTACGCAGTTTTTGGTCCAAAGCTCCTGCCCTACGAGCGATTTTTCCACTAAAGATCTGTCCTGGCATGGAAGAGGTCGTAAACTGTAAAGTATCTCCGACATTCACCATAGAGGTATAACCTTCCGGAATAAAAATAACCAAACGCATATGGTCTTGCTGTTGCAGTGTCAACATTGGCAAAGCATCCCCACTACCTGACGGGCCAACATATGCACCAGGGTTGATATTTCTCGCGGTGATAACACCGTCAAATGGAGCTCTTATAGTCAAATAACCATTAGTGACCTGCATTTCGTCATAGTTGGCTTTCGCAGCTGTCAACTGTGCATAGTCCGAGTTGGAACGAGCCAATGCTTGTTCCAAATCATTACTTGCCACGGTTCCAGGCGTTTTACTTGTTTCCAATAACCTTTTGTAAAAAGCACGACTTGCGTCATAAGTCGCTTGTTGGGATTTCCAACGTGAATAAGCTGCTGAGATCTGGGAAGCAATCTCGGGCGCTTCCATCACAGCAAGTAACTGTCCTTTTTTGACTTGGCTACCAACATCTACCGAAACTGTCCTTACGAAACTATTTACCTTGGCATAGACATCTGTTTTCTGATAGGAAATCAATTCGCCAGGTATTTGCAAATCGGTGGTAAGACTCCCTTTTTGCAAAAGAAAAACTTCTTCAGGAGCTTTGTTTTTTTCTTCATCCTTTCGAGCTTCTGCGACTTTTTTAGCTTCTTTCTCCTCGTCGGATTTACAACTCTGTATAGTTGCTATAGCGAGAAAACTAGTAGCCGCAATCAACGTATTTCTAAATATATGTGACATGATAATCATTTTAATTGACAATAAGATTTTGGATTAACTATGAGCAGGGTGAAAAGACTCGGGATCTTCCACATAAAACTGACTTTCTTTATCCTCGGGATCCAAGGAAACCGAAACCCTACTGGTTTTATTTTTGGCCCAAGCATATACCAGAGGCAAAATAATCAACGCCGCAAATGTGGAAAAAACCAATCCTCCAATAACGGCCCTACCCAATGGAGCAGTCTGATCGCCCGATTCAGACAATCCGGATGCCATTGGAATCATACCAACCACCATCGCGACACTTGTCATGATGATAGGACGCAAACGCAGACTAGCCGCTTCCTTGGCTGCTTCCAGTGCTGGCATACCTGACTTCCATAAGATTTCCGCATTGGAAATCAACAACACGGCATTGGAAATAGATACACCGACTGACATAATCATTCCCATATAGGATTGTAGATTAAGCGTACATCCTGTTATTTTCAATAAAATCAATGAACCGGTCAATACTGCGGGAACTGTACTCAATACCACCAATGATACTTTAAACGACTGGAAATTGGCCGTCAACATCAACATGATTACCAAAATCGCCACAACCAAACCCGATTGCAAACTATCCAAAGTATCTGTCAATACAGGACTCTCACCCATAACCGACATTGTCAGTCCTCTTGGCAACTCTCCAATACTATTTACCGCTTTGGTAACATCGGTTGTTGCCGTACCCAAATCTTTTTTGTTCAAGTTTGCTGTAACATTTAGAATTGGCAAGGCTCCAATATCATCGATTTCCCCTTCTGTCGTGTCAAAACTTACCGTTGCCAAATCTTGTAGCAATGGACGAGGTTGATTAGGTACAACAGGAATTTCCTTAATATCTTCTAGACTTTTCATTTGGTTGATAGGAACCTCAACCTGTACATTATAACTATTGTTGATTTTAGTATCGATCCACAAGTTTTTTTCCGTGTAACGCGAAGAAGATGTAGCTGCGATCAGAGACCTAGCTACCGTATTGACATCGGTACCTAGTTGCGCCGCTCTAATCCTGTCAATATTGACTTTTATAGATGGGTAATGAATGGCTTCATCTATTTGTACATCACGCAGATAAGGGATCTCTTTTAATTTGGCGACCACTTTTTCCGCATATTCAGCATCCTGATCTTTGTTTTTACCTTTTACCTGAACTTCAATAGGCGTTGGAGATCCTTGTGCCAAGATTTTACTGGTTAACTCTATTGGTTCAAATGATAGTTTTACTTCTGGGTATGCTTTATGCATACGTTCACGGAAAGCGTCTTTGAATTCGTCCATATTGACTTTATAGTCTTCCTTAAATTCCACTTGCAATACGGCTTCCTGAGGTCCGGCCATGAACAAGTATATTGGATTGGTGGAAAAAGCACCACCATGCATACCAACCATTGCGGAAGTAATCTTGATATTGTCTTTTCCTACTTGCTTATCTAATTCACTCAACGCATCCAAAACATACCTTTCTGTTGCTTCTGCTCTTGTTCCATCTGGCGCTCGTAATCTCACCTGAAAAAGACCTGCATTGGAATAAGGGAGGATATCACGTCCAATATGTGAAACCAACAGGCCAATGGCCAAAAACGAAACCAAAAGGTAAACTATAATAACTGGTTTTTTAATATTGAAAAGCCTCGTGATAAAACGAACAAAACCTTGGTGGAATTTTTCAAAACCAGAAACTTTCCCGTTATCGTTTGTATCTTCTCTTTTAGAATATTCACTTTTTCTTTCTACTTCTGTCTCATGTGATTCTTCTTCTGAATGATTGTGTTTATGTTCTTTCAACATCCAGTTTGCAAGAATGGGCACCAACGTCTGCGCCATGAAATAAGAAGTAATCATGGAAAATCCAATAGCCAAAGAAAGTGGCAAAAACAGAGATCCTGGTATTCCGTTCATCGTAAATGCAGGTGCAAAAACGGCTAGAATACAAAACAAAACCAATAGTTTGGCAAAAGCTATTTCCTTACAGGCATCCCAGATGGCTAATGCTTTCGGCTTTCCCATATCCAAATGCTGGTGAATATTTTCGATTGTTACCGTACTCTCATCCACCAATATGCCTATCGCCAAAGCCAGGCCACTCAAGGTCATGATATTGATAGTCTGTCCAAACAGATTAAGAAAAAATATCGCTGAAATAATACAAGTCGGAATGGTAATGATAACTATGAGGGCACCTCTAGGATCACCTAAAAACAACAACACCATCAATCCCGTCAGTACAGCGCCAATCGCACCTTCACTCATCAAACTTTTGACTGCATTCATTACCTGAACGGATTGGTCAAATTCGTAACTTACTTTAACATCTTGAGGTAACTGCGCCTGAAATGTGGGTAATGCCTTTCTTAAGCCTTCCACAACTGACCAAGTAGAGGCGGAAGATGATTTGGTTACAGGTAAATAAACAGACCTTTTACCATTTACTAATACATAACCCTGCGTAATATCAGCACCACTTTCAACAGTAGCAATATCTTTTAGATACACATTGGCCACGCCATTTTGAGTATAAATAGGAATGTCTCCAAAATCTTGTATTTTATCTATAGTCGTATTGATTGGCGTCAGATAATTATAGTTACCTATACGCACGTTTCCTGAAGGCGTTGCTTGGTTATTGTTGTGAAGCGCTGTTACGATCTGATCCGGAGAAATATTGTGCTGACGCATCAAGTCTGGATTGACTTTTATAACTACAGTCCTTGCATTACCTCCGAAAGGCGCAGGAGAAACCAACCCGGGAATAGTATTGAAATTCGGCCTTATATA
>QFOI01000452.1 GCA_003241175.1 Pseudopedobacter saltans | reverse complement strand
ACAATGCCACAAGCGATATTCCAAAATGGCGTATTATCACCTAAGCCTTCAAACCCACTACCATTGTTAGCAGAAGATGACGTAAACTCGTATAACATTTCACTAAATCCATGATACCCAGGATTATTTAACCAACTGCTATAAGTCGCAGGGTTGTGTGCATACAGATAAGACGAAATTGCAGTACCAGTAAGGATTAACAAAGGATGCAGCAAGGCAATAATCATGGCAATCTTCATCTCTTTGGCTTCAATTTTTTTACCCAAAAACTCTGGCGTACGTCCAACCATCAATCCACTTATAAACACCGCAAGAATGATGAATATGTAAAAATTCAAAAAGCCTGCGCCCACACCACCATATAAGCAGTTTACCATCATTCCCAACATGGCATTCATTCCTGAAATTGGCGTCAAACTATCATGCATCGCATTGACACTTCCAGTAGAAATAACAGTAGTCGCAATCGCCCAATAAGCAGAAGCTCCCGAACCGAATCGCATTTCTTTTCCTTCCATACTTCCATTGGGTTGCGTGATACCCATGCGCGCGATATTAGCATTGCCCGTCAATTCATTTTTTATAGTAGGGATAGTTAATAATAAAAATCCCACAGTCATGACACCAAATACCATCCAAGCTAATTTCCTTTGCTTGATAACTACACCAAAAGCAAATACCATAGCAAACGGAATAATCATTTGAGCTATCATTTCAACTATATTGGTTAGGTAAGTGGGATTTTCAAATGGATGAGCGGAATTCGCACCGAAAAATCCGCCACCATTCGTTCCCAAATGTTTGATGGCAACAAATGCAGCAACAGGACCACGACTCACATTCATAGTATCGCCTTGCAAACTAGTTAATGTATCTTTTCCTTCAAATGTCATTGGCATACCTTGGAATAGAAAAACTACCGCAACTATAACAGCTAAAGGCAATAAAATTCTAGTATTGCTTCTTACAAATAAATCATAGAAATTACCCATTTTACCCATGGACTTATTTCTCATAGAAAGAAACACAGCTCCGCAAATAGCGATTCCTGTACCAGCACTGATAAATTGAAATAACATCAGTACCATTTGTCCCAAATAGGAAATCCCCGTTTCTCCAGAATAGTGTTGCAAATTGGTATTCACTATAAAACTGATAGAAGTATTGAATGCCAAATCAGCACTCATCGATGGATTATGATCGGGATTGAGTGGCAACCAAGACATATTCATCAATACAAACATGCCTAATAAGAACCAGACTAAATTGATTGTAAGCATTGCTTGCAATTGTTTTTTCCAGTTCATTTCTATAGTTGGATCAATACCTGAAAATTTAAAAATGAATTTATCTAATGGATTAAATATTTTGTCCAACCAAGTAGATTCGTGTAGTATTGTTTTGCCTATATATCGACCAAAAGGAATCGCCAATAGTAATGTTGCGACGAACATCAAGATGATTCCATTAATTTCAGTATTCATTTTTTTAGAATTGTGTAAAAGATAATTGTGTGCTATTTGTGAAAAGTGAAATATTATTGCTCATTTTACATCTTACTTAGTTAAAATTTCTCAGGTTTTACAAGTACGTAACACATGTATACAAACATGATAATGGCGACAACAAATAATGCAGTCATAATTTTTTTAATTTAAATTATTAGAAAGTTTAATAAATTCTTTTGGCATATGAGTTTGGATAAATAACCATTCTGCAGGACTACATTTTTCAGTAAATAGTTTTTGTGCGCGTAGATATAGATTCTTAATCAAGAACTTAATATTGCTATTTCCACGACGATACACATTCCATATAAAATGAATAGTTCGACTTAGTTGGTTCATTTTGTGTTCTATTAAAAGTTGATGTTGGTGATTAATAATTGATTGTAACACGCCCGCAAAATTTTTACATTTTGACAAATAAAGAATCTGTTCTTTAATAGCAGGAATGCCAAATGCTAAATAACGAGCGGCATTAGGAATGTCTAAACTAGCTTGACTCATATCTCTTCGAAAATGGAAATAAATTTGAAAAACAATCCAAAGCATGCAGTACCGGCCAGTGTGAGAATTATAGTTAACAACATGATTAATCATTTAGAAAGTGATAAAGAATACCAGAAACAGCAGTTAGAGTAAAAAATATTCTTGCCAGATTCCACGGCTGCAATACTTTTAATTTGATCGCTTTTAAGATTGATGGATTTTGCATAATGATTCATTTTCGTTCATATATGCCAAATGATATTCCTGTTTTTAAAATGGAAATATATACTACTGATTATCAAATATTTATGAAAATAATACTTGTTTTACGTAAATAAAAAAGTCTCTCAAAATGAGAGACTTTTATCAAAATGAGAAAGTTTTAATTCTAGACTAATCCATACTCTTCAATCTTTCGATAGAGCGTAGCCGCACCGATCTCCAATAATCTCGCCGCTTCTGCCTTATTTCCTTTTGTATAGTTCAAGACTTTTTGAATATGCAATTTTTCGGCACTAGATAAGGAAAATGCGGAAAGTAATTTAGTTCCATTTGCATTACTATTGAGACTATTGGAAATCATTTCTAGTGGTAAAGTTTCCTCCGTGAGTTGATTGCTATTGGACAAAACGATACTACGTTCCAGTACATTGCGCAATTCTCTTATATTTCCAGGCCAGTACCATTGTTTCAATTTTTCCAAATAAGTATCAGAAAAAGTACAATTTATTTTGTCATAAAGAGGTGCTAACTGTACTATTAACACCTTTGTTAAGGCTTCAATATCCTCTTTTCGTTCGTGCAGAGCAGGTAAATGAATATCAACTATATTCAATCTAAAAAACAAATCTTGTCTAAAT
>QFOI01000451.1 GCA_003241175.1 Pseudopedobacter saltans | reverse complement strand
TGACGATGGTAAGGTTGACGCCTCTACCCGAAAGAAACTGATAGAAACGCATTACGCACCTTTGAAAGAAGGTGTCAATGAGGGTTTTCATAAAGAGATAGTCAAGGTCGAATATGGTACGCCCAATTATGAGTTCCTAAAGCAGTTGCAGACCAACGCTGCTTGTTTTGCTGCATTCAAGGCACACGCACAGATAAATGAAATGACCGCACTCGTCACGAACGAAAACGGCAAGGTGCGCAGCAAAGCGGAATTCAAACAGAAGGCTTGGGAATTGGACGCCAATTACCGTGGTGCGCATCTCGATGTGGAATATGATACTTGTGTCCGCAATGCACGTAGTGCGGCACAATGGCAAAAGGCACAGTCAACAAAGCGGCTTTACCCAAATATCAAATATATCGCTTCCAAATCGGCGCATCCACGTAATGCGCATCAACCGTTTTATGGATTGATACGTCCAATTGACGATCCTATTTGGAATAGCATTTTACCAATAAACGCATGGGGTTGCAAATGTTCTTGGATGGTTACTGGCGAAGATGTCACAGACATTCCTTCCAATCTGCCTACGCCTGATCCTGCTTTTGCATTCAATCCGGGAAAAACAGGACAAGTATTTGATTTGGGAAAATCAGATTATATCAAATCCGTATCACCGAAAGATCAGCCTAAATTGATTAAAGAAGCAAAACAATTAATTGTACAGGATGAAGCTGTAAATGCACAACCAGTCAGTTTATATACAAGTAAGAATACAGGAAAAGAAGTTACCGCTCATCCAATGTCAATCAAAAATACAGACTTTGACATTGCACTGGAAACAAGTAGGGACTTGTCAAATCAAAAAATCCTTCTTAGTGACATATACATATCACCGATTGTGAACAATCCTGATTTGCGTCCACTGCTATTGCCAAACGTAAAAGGCAAAAGCAATCCTGATTTTATTATTGAGAATAAGTATATGGACTTGAAAGTCCCTGTTGAAGCAAAAGCATCTAAGGATAAAATCGGGAATCTATTTAGCGATGCCCACAAACAAGGTGATGGAATTGTATTGCGTATTGACAAACCAGATTACATATCAGAACAGGATCTTTATCGTCAGATAAACGGTAAAATGGTTAGGGAAGATTATGCAAATTTTATAATCTATATAAAGTATAAAGAAAAGTGGAAACGTTGGGATCAAAAGACATGGAAGCAATTTCACGATAAATTTAAAGAGTCAATGGAAAAAGAAAACCCCGAATAAATTCGGGGTTTTGGGGATTCCTGCTCTGTTTCCGAAGTGGCCGCAGGTATCTTCTTTATGATAAATGCCTTTTGGCTGTCAAATCACTTTTGTAGTGCAAAGATACAATATTTATGGATAATCAAAATGTTTCCGGTGCGGATGAGATGGAACGCCAGTTGCGTGCCATGATGGATTACATTGAAAACGATGTAACTACCGTCATTGGCGTGGAATCCGTGAACCATTTCAAAGATAACTTCCAAAACGAAGGATTTGACAACCAAAAGTGGGAAAGCCGAAAAACAAAGCGAATCGGCTCAACCGATGGCCAAAAGATACTCTCCAAAAGCGGTGACCTTGCCGAATCGATTGATTACCGGGTTGAAGGCTCTACGGTGGTAATCTATTCCGATCTTCCATACGCCCAGATTCACAACGAGGGCGGAAAGATCACCGTCACGCCACAGATGCGTAAATATTTTTGGGCAAATTACTACGCTGCTAAGGATGGCGGCATGTTGGACATTGCGGATCAATACAAAGCAATGGCTTTGGCTAAGGAAATCACCATTGAGCAACGGCAATTTATGGGAGATTCGCCGCCTCTATTAGATAGCATTTCAAACAAAATAGTCCGTGATCTGACACGCATTGCCAATTCATAGCCCACCCAATCCCTCCCCTAAAAGGGAGGGCATTCATAATTTGTCATTCACAATTCATCATTCAAAATATGTTTACCTATCCAGTTTATAAAGCGATTAAAGAAGATTTAAAAAGCATTGCACCAGTGTTTTGGTACATCGGCCAATACACCAAAGGCAAAACCAATACATCCTATCGTGTGCCTGCCATCTATATTGAGATGCCAAAGGACAGCACGGTCAGGTTTTGGGGTGGTCGCAAAAAAGTAATCAAGCCCGCACCGATCAAAGTACACTATATCAGCAACGCACCGTTCAAAAACCATGACAATGCGGTGCAGGATAGCGCAATAGTGGCGCATGACAGCGTATTGACTGAGATATTGGCAAGATTGGAAGGTAAAGTGTACCGAAAAGAAGATAACGGATTATTGACACAACAATTGATTCATACAGGTACGAATGAACACAACTTTATTTCAGAACAAATATTTTCAATTCTGACATTTACGACTGAGATTTATGGTTGAGGTATTTACTATTTTTTCCTAAAAATGGTGATAGTTTCGCCTTTATGCCTTGTCTCAAATAGATACCAATTACGTCCATGAACAAACCGAACGGTTGAACCATCTTCATTTTGTCCGATCCACAAACTTGCATTGGGGTAACGATGCATAAAGACATCTATCGTTAATTTCATATAATTTTTTTAGCTTGCTTTCTTCACGGTTTGAGGACAATGGACTTCGTATTTGTGTGTTTTCAGTATTTTGGCAACGGTGGTTGGTTCCAAGAAAACATCATCCGCCACGGCTTCGATAATGTACACAATTTCCCATTTTGGGTTGCGCCTCTTATGGAAGCGAAACCTTTCGATGACGAAGTTGTTGCGTAACTGGATGCGGTTTGGATTGTGTGGCATTAAGATAGCTAATATAGAAGCAAACATGCAAAGGTACAAAAAAAGCCACGCA
>QFOI01000450.1 GCA_003241175.1 Pseudopedobacter saltans | reverse complement strand
AACTGGGTACAGTTCCGTAACGTCTGCGGTGTACAAATCAGTATCGAAAATATAACAAGCCTTGTCAATAAAGGCAAAACGGCTTTAATCAAAGGAATGACAAGCAAAGCCGGAAAAAAATTCGATGCTTACATCGTACTGAAAGAGAATGCGGAAAGTTCTTTTGAGTTTGAGAAAAACAAAAGCAGTAAACGCAATGGAAAATAAACCGTCAATCGTACCCAAAGAAATCAGAAACCTGATTTATTCCATCAGGGGTAAACAAGTGATGTTGGATAGCGACCTCGCTGCCTTATATCAGGTAGAAACCAAAATACTGAACAAAGCGGTAAAACGGAATTTAGACCGTTTCCCTGAAAATTTCTGCTTTCAACTGACCGAGGATGAAACTGAATTTTTGAGGTTCCAAATTGGAACCTCAAACGTAGGGCGAGGCGGACGACGTTACCTGCCCTATGTTTTTGCCGAACAAGGTGTAGCGATGCTATCGGCAGTGCTTCGCTCCGATGTGGCTGTAAAAGTCAGTATAGAAATAATGGATGCGTTTGTAGAGATGCGGCGTTTGCTTATCAGCAATGCTTCTTTATTTCATCGCTTGGATAATATTGAGTTAAAGCAATTGGAAGCCGACCAAAAATTTGAAGAGATTTTTAAGGCTTTGGAAAGTGACAAGCTCCACAGCGACAAAGGTATCTTTTACAACGGACAAATCTTTGATGCCTATACCTTTGTTTCCGATATTATCCGAAATGCCAAAAGCTCCATTATCCTGCTCGATAATTATGTGGATGATACGGTGCTTACTGTGTTAGGTAAGCGTAAGGCTAATGTGAGGGCTACAATCCTTACCAAAAACATCAGCAACCAGTTACGGTTAGACTTACAACGCTACAATAGCCAATATCCTCCCATAGCTATTGAACTTTTTTCCGATGCCCACGACCGTTTTTTGATTATTGACCATAATGAACTCTACCACATCGGGGCATCCCTTAAAGACCTGGGCAAAAAATGGTTTGCCTTTTCGAGAATGGATATTGAAGTCGGCAGGATGCTTCAAATCTTAAACAGACAATAATAATAAACCCTCTGAAAATTCAGAGGGTTTATTGTTGATTAAATTTTACAATTGTAATTGGGCAGTAATGCTCTTATAATAAACTTTTAGTGCATCACGTTCATCCTTACCAACGTAACTATTGTGCGCAACTAAACATCGTATCTTGTACAATTCGTCAACCATTACATTCAACCAATGTTCATTCTGTTTTGGGAAATACTTTCCGAACACTGTCCAATTCCCAACTATAATTTTTCCTAACTCTATAAAATCGCAATAAAACAAATCGCTATTACCCCGTATTGGTAAATATTTGCTCTCTTGTTCACTTTTCTTTAATTTGTCTATTGTGTCTTGCACTCTTTTAGGAATATTTACAGTTTGTGACTTCATTATTTCTTCAATAAATATTCTTAGTGAATTTTCTATACAATACAGGTACAGATATACTTCCGACATTTCTCTACCTTTTTGTTGTATATCCTGTGGTAAAAGGTTTAAATGACCAAAGTTTACATTTTGTTGTATTTCTTCGATACTATCCAACAGGGAATTTTCATCCGAAATCAGAGGATAGAAGATTTCGTTAATGTGTTTTCTCCGTTCGGCATATCCACCTTTTGCCTGCATTTCTCTTCTAAATTCCTGAAGCGTTAAACAGATTTTAAATTCTTTAGGTTCGTTGGCTTTAAACTTAGCAGATTTGTTAAGTTCGCTTTTTAATCTTTTATATTCTGCTTCATTTTCCGTTGTTATAGTAACATCAGTGGATGCTCCTGTAAGGAGTATTTTTAAACGTTCAATGTTTTCTGTATAATTCATTTACACTATTATTTCTATATGTTATTCTTCCTATTCTTCAGTGGTGGTATGTAGTTCTTCTTCTTCGAGCATAAAGTCAAGGAACAGTAATTCTGCTTTTGCAGTTTCATCTTCAAATTTTAAATCCGTAACACTCATAACAAAAGTTTCTATACCTTTTTCTTTTGCTTTTAAAACCATCTCTTCACTTAAATCAATTCCAATTACATTTGCACCTTGATTTTGTATCTTTATTGCTAAAGTTCCCTCTCCACAACCTAAGTCCAAAATCTTTTCATCTTTTTTAACATCTAAAATATCAACTAAAGAAAAAGCCAAATTTGAAACAAAAGCTGCTTTTTGTGAATAATCATCTGCATTCCAACTATTTTTATTCATAATTAATTCCTTTTTATTTTAAGAAATTTTATATTCTTTGAAAAATTAAAAGTATAAGAAAAGTTATATTTTATATCTGTAATCTTTTGGTGTTAAGTTATATCTTTTTTTAAACTCTAAAATAAACCAAGATACACTTGAATATCCACATGAAGTTGCAATTTGAGAGATTGTTTCATCTGTTGTTTTTAATAACAAAGTTGCTTTTTCCAATCTTTTTTCATTTATCCAAAGTTTTGGGGTTGTGTTAAATTCATCTTTAAAATATTTTCTAATTTTTGAAGGAGTTTGTCTTGTTAAACTGCAAATATCTTCAAAACTATTTACAAAATCAAGATTTGATTCTAAAATATATTTGATTCTATCTTTTGTAGTATTTATAATTTTATTAAAGAACTGTATCAAACTCTTTTCATCTTTTTGTAAAACTAAAAGAAATAACTCCTCAACTTTTAGCTTTAAAAGCTCTTTTGAAAAATCCTTTTCCAAATAGTTTTCAAAAGTTTTTATAGCTATTTTTAACTCTTCAAACTTTGAATAATCAAAATTTAAAAGTTCTATTTCAGATTTTTTATCACTCTTTATTTTATATTTTTTTATAAAATCCAATAC
>QFOI01000449.1 GCA_003241175.1 Pseudopedobacter saltans | reverse complement strand
TTGACGATCTGAATAGTGCAAGGCAATTGAAAAATCCTGCTATCGCTTTGGAAGATAAACGTTGGGTTTTGGACGAATTCAAACCCGCACTATGGACACTCCGTTGGTGGTTGGTAGTAGCGCAAAACAAGTTCCATGAAAATGCGGTCACTTCCTTATTGGAAGACGATGAGGAAATAAACTGCATTGTCAATAAGATCAACCTATTGGACGATGACGGGAATACGGAATGGCCTGAGAATCCAGACTTTTCACAGGAAGCTGTTGAGGCTTTAAAACAAAGTGAGGGTGGTGGATTCATTCGTGAACGTATGAACACGCCATACGAGGAAGGGACAAAGTTTAAGGCCGAATGGATGAACGAATGGGTGGAATGTTTGGATTTGACTAAATACGACGCCGTTTGCCACTATCTTGATCCATCCTACAAAGCAACTGAAAAAAGCGATTTCAAGTTTTGGGTTTTGCTTGGAAAGATTGGAAAGTACTATGATATCATCGAAGCGTGGGGCGCAAAATGTACATCAAAAAAAATGTGGGAACACGCCTACAATATTGACGATGAGTACGAAGACTATACAGTAATTCAACATTGCATGGAAGCCAATTTCATTCAGGAGGAAGTTCACGGAAAAGAATTGGATAACGTGGCCGATGACAAAGGAAGGCAATTGCGCTGCAAATATGACTACCGTTCTAAAGGTGATAAACACGATCGTATTTCCACCTTGGATAGTTTGTTTGAACGTGGTTTAGTTCGCTTTAATATCCTACGAAAAAACAATGCGGGAATGAAACTATTGCGTTCTCAATTCCTTGCTTTTGAAAAAGGAAGCCATGTCAACGATGATGGTCCCGACGCTTTTGAAGGTGCGGTGTGGATGTGTGACAAAGGCGGCAAACGCCGTGCTTCCGGTACTCGTGGCGGGAAGTATAAAAAGAATCAAAAAAGAGCAATTTAAAAACCTATGATACAATTATTCAACGAAGACAATATTGCGACTCTAGAGAGACTTCAAGACGAAAGTGTGGATATAATCTTAACCGATCCGCCTTATTTGTATTTGAAAGGGCAAAAATTGGAACGCCCATTTAATGAGAGACATTTTTTTATAGAATGTTGTAGAGTATTAAAAAAGGATGGCTTTATAGTCCTCTTTGGACGCGGTGAATCTTTTTACCGTTGGAATAATCTACTTAACGATTTGATAGAATACAAAGAAGGAAGTGTAAAATATGGATATAAGGTCTATAATGAATTTGGTAATATAATTAATAAATATTCCTATAAAGAAGTATTTAAATTCAAAGAAGAGATTGTTTGGAATAAATCTTATTGCACAAGCCCACTAATGGCTATTTCGCGAGTTCATGAAACGGTCTCAATCTTTACAAAAGGCAATGGAACGATCAATAAAGTGAAAGTGCCTTATCTGGAAATGAAAGCGGATGACTTAGGTTCGATCTGCCAGGACATAAAAAGAATGCGATCTATCTTAAAAAATACGAAGTCACTTGATGCTGTTTTAGATTTTTTAGAGAATAATAAAATTGACTATTCTGATGCTACATATAAGCATAGAGCAACAGAGGTAGGAGATCACGGAACTATTGATAGATGTCTTGCCGTCGCAAAAATGATACAGAATGGCACGAATGAAAAGACGATAATCCGAACAGATATTGATCCTCGACTAGAAGGTAAAGGTGTGAGTGTACGCGATGGCATGTACAACAATGATAGAACGGTAAGTGCTTTGAATTGTGTTGTGAATGGTCTAAAAGAAAAGACTATAATCCGAACAGATCGATACGACGCAGACTCTTTTACTAAGTATGGGGCTACATGCGATAAAAGAAAGAAAGGTGATAGATGTGTAGATGTATTACAAGGTGTTGAATATGGTTTAAACGAAAAAACGATCATAAAAGAAACCCGTGATCATTATTCATCTATCCATCCAACTCAAAAGCCTGTACGCTTACTTGAACGTCTTTTAGCACTTGTATTGCCAAAAAAAGACCGTGAACAAATTAATGTACTTGACCCATTTGGCGGTTCATTTTCTACTATGGAAGCCTGCATAAATATGGGCGTGAATGGCATTTCTTGTGAAATAGACAAAGAATATTTTACAAATGGGAAAGAAAGGATTGATACTAAATTGAAAGAAGTTAAGCAAACTTTCATAATTCAAAAATCATAACTCATAATTTAAAAATAACCTATGGCAATCTTCTTATCAGCAGGACACCATTTAAAAGACACTGGCGCAATTGGAATCAGTGGAAGACAGGAAAATCAGGAAACTATAAAATTGCGTGATGCAATCCTGAACTTTATTAAACCGACTTACAAAGTAATTACCGACAATGACAGTGAAACATTGGCGCAATACCTCAACCGAATCAAACCGGGCAATGGTAGCGTTGTATTGGAACTACACTTTGATGCTTACAACCAAAAAGCAAGCGGAACGACAGGACTATATAAAGACGGTGCAAACAACTTATCTATTCAGTTTGCTAATGAACTGACAGAGAAAGTATCAACGCTCTTAAATATTCCTAACCGTGGCGGCAAATCGGAAAGCCAAAGCAATCGTGGCAAACTAGGATTAACTAGAAAGGATGGCATTACCGTATTGCTTGAATTGTGTTTTATTGACAATGGCATTGATATGCAGACCTATGATATACATTTCATGGATTTGGCAAAACTCATTGCCAATCTTTTGATGAAGTATGATGACCTGATTATATAACCCAATTCAAAAAAACCACTAAACAAAAACTATGAACATCATCGCCATTGCATCGCACATAATGCCGTTGTCAACCATCCATTCCGTTGTTGACAGTCGCACTGTAG
>QFOI01000045.1 GCA_003241175.1 Pseudopedobacter saltans | reverse complement strand
AAAAAGATTTTTTTTTTTTTTTTTTCGAAGCTAGTAGGTTTAACCTACTCCTGTTCTAAAACACAACAAGAAATATCTGCTTACAAAGGAGGACTATCTGCTACTGCAACAACTACAACTAGTGGCGGTGCAGCTCCCTCGATGCACTTAAATCAGTATTACAGTGCACAATCTGTGTTGAAAATGCAGAAAATAAAGGTGGTTCAAACAGGTTACACAGAATATTTTGAAGTAAATAATTTTACAGGTGGCTATTCTGGGCTGCAGCATACGCCAGATAGTGCTTCATCGGGAGGTACAACGTCTAAAACATTGATTGCCTCATTGTGGGATCCTAACACTGATGGGGGTATACATGCTATGGCGAGTTATATTGGACAAGGTACTATATATAGCCGTTTTGGTGGTGAAGGAGATGGTGCGAAAACCATTAATCCTTATGGTTGGAAAGTAGGTTCTTGGTATAATGTAGCACATCGTGGTTGGAAAAGTGGAGATAGTGCCTTTGTGGCTAATTACATCCAAGATGTAGCATCTGGAGCTTGGTTTTTGACCTCTGTATTGTCCATGCCTAGCTCCTCTGCTTTATTAAGTAACTATGATGATTCGTTTTTGGAAAATTGGAATGGTTCCTCTCCTTCTAATGATGGCAGTACACCAAGAAAAGCGTTGTTCAAAGATTGTTGGGCTTTGAATGTTTCAGGAGACTGGATGAAACCAAATTCTCGCTATGTGAGTATCAATACTAGTGCCGCTGATTCTGCCCGCAATGGAATTTATAATAATAATTTTGATGCAGGTTACAATAGTGCAGAAGATGCCTTCTATATGGCGCACGGTGCTGGTGTAGTTCCTTCCGCAATATTTAATGGAACTAGAAGTGCGACCTTACCTAATCAGACGAATCAAGGCTCGGTTCCATCTTTAGGCACGGTTTCTATTTCAAGCGTTTCAGCATCTAATACAAATGGAGTGACAACCATAAATTGGACGGTGCCAACTACTAGTGCTCCGCAATTTTCGACTAATATAGAAATAGTAAATTCTTCCAATACAGTTGTTGCATCTTATGTCGATACTGTCCCTCAAAGACGATCCGCCAATTTGACCACTTTGCTAGCGCCAGGTTCATATTCCGCTAGAGTAACAGTTAGAGATATTTTCAATAGACAATCTACATCTGTAACTAATACTTTTTTTGTGGCATCCTCTGGAATCATTTCAAATGCGATTTATACCTTACAGCCTGCATGTGCACTGGGGAGAAGTTTAGATGTGGATTATAGTGGCATTTCTGATGGTTCTAATGTTTCGATTTATTCAACAACAGAAAATCCCAATCAGAAATGGAAAATAGTCGATATTGGCGGTGGCTATTATAAATTATTGTCTGTCAATATACTATCGAAAGCCTTGGATGTTTCAAATGGAGGTACTACATCTGGTACTAATGTACAAATATACTCAGACAATGGAAGCAATGCTCAAAAATGGAAAATTACTAATCTAGGAAATGGTTATTTTAAATTACAACCTGCAAATGCTCCGACGCTTTGTTTGGATGCTTATTCTGGGACGGATGCTAATGAAAATGTGCAAATATACACAGACCACGGAGGTAACTCACAAAGATGGAAATTGACTTTTGTAAGTAATTAAAAAATACAAATAATTGTACAAAAAACGGTCATCCAACTGGATGACCGTTTCCGTACTTAACCTTTCTATTAATCTCTAAAACCTAGCTGACTACTACTACAAAACTTTTGATAACTGCAACTAACTTCACCGCTTCAAAAATGCGTTGCTCAGAACCTCCGTGTTGTTTTACGGAAGCTTCATGTGAGGTAACACACATTTCACAGCCGTTCAGTGCAGAAACACCCAAACTTAACAATTCGAAAAATTCTTTACCCAAAACTGGATTCATCATGATGCTCATTTTGATTCCAGCTGGCATGCTATTGTAAGATTCTTTATTCATGAAGTGACGGAACCTGTAAAATACGTTGTTGGCATTCATCAACGATGTTGCAGCAACTACTTCTGCGATTTCTTCTTCAGTTGCACCTTCTTGTTTGGCTAAGGCAGTAAAACCTTTTTCCAAAACCAGTGATTTTTCATTGATTGCTGTTGCCAAGGCTAAAAACGCTGCTTCTTTTTTTGTCAAATATTGGACGTTGTTGATAACGTTTCCTACGTTGATTTTTAAGTCTTTTAGATAACGGGCTTCCACGTTGATCAATGCATCTGCATTCAAGGAAGGTGTATAGTCTTCCACTTTTACTGCTTCCAAAAGTTTGGATAGCGTTTCATTTAAAACTTCGGCCATTTTTTTATACTATTTTTAGAAAAGGCGGAATAAATCCGCCCCTCCTCATGTGTATCAAATATTGTAACTAAAGAACTATAATCCTAAAGTTTCATTCAAGGTTTTTTCACCTTTTTTCCAGTTGCAAGGGCACAATTCGTCGGTTTGCAATGCGTCCAATACGCGGACAACTTCTTGTACGTTACGACCTACGTTCAAATCGTTGATAGAAGTCCAACGTATGATACCATCCGGATCGATGATGAATGTTGCACGATAAGCAACTTTTTCTGGTTCTGCCAAAATTCCCAATTCTTCTGCCAAAGATTTGGAAGTATCCGCAATCATCGGAAACTTAAGGTCTCTCAAGTTTTCGTTGTCACGGCGCCATGCCAAGTGAACGAATTCAGAATCAGTGGATGCACCCAACAATACAGTGTCACGGTCATCAAATTCATCAAAATTTTTGTTGAATTCTGCTATTTCAGTAGGACATACAAAAGTGAAATCTTTTGGCCACCAAAACAACACAGCCCATTTGCCTTGAATATAGCTGTTGTCGATTGTTTTGAATTCTTTTCCTGGTGCGTCAACATCGATTTCGACTACGGATGTTTTTGAAAATTCTGGGAACTTGCTGCCAATAGATAATACTCTACTCATTACTTTATAGTTTTTTATGTTATAACGATTGATTGATGACTGCGAAGTTCGGTTATTTAAATATAGATAATGAATTAAATATTCTATAAACTTATAGATTTAATCTATTTATTTTAGGCTGCAATAGTTTGGTTTAAAAAGGAGAAAATACATAAGCGGTTCAAAAAAAGGATTGAATACCGATCATATTCAAACAATTCATATAAATTTGATTAAAATATTAAAAACCAAACAATTCTATGAAAAAAGGTCTTATTGTCGTCATTGTGTTATTGATCATTTTTGGCGGTTTGGGTTGTAGCAAATACAACAGTTTGGTAACGCAAGATACCAATACGCAAACTGCATGGGCAAATGTTCAAAGTGCTTATCAGCGAAGAGCCGATCTTATCCCTAATTTGGTCAATACTGTCAAAGGAGAAGCTAATTTCGAAAAGTCCACTTTGGAAAATGTGATAAACGCAAGAGCCTCTGCCACTCAGATAAAAGTTGATCCAAAGGATCTCACTCCCGAAAAATTGCAAGAGTTCCAAGCGGCTCAAGGTCAACTTTCTCAAGCATTGGGACGTCTATTGATGGTGTCCGAAAACTACCCAACTTTGAGAGCCAATGACGCGTTTAGAGGTCTTCAGGCACAATTGGAAGGAACCGAAAACAGAATCAATGTGTCCAGAAATGATTACAATACTGCTGTACAGTCTTACAACACCGCAGTACGTACTTTTCCTGGCAATATCATAGCTGGTATCACCGGCTTTAAGCAAAAAGCACCTTTTCAAGCGGATGCAGCGGCTCAGAATGCGCCTAAAGTTGAATTCTAAAAATCAACTATGTTTTCTATTTTCAATACAAACAAACCCATACAATTCTTTTCTGCGGATGAGCAGGAAAGAATTGTGACCGCCATCCAGTCTGCGGAAAAAAACACGAGTGGAGAAATCCGTGTTTTTATCGAAAACAAATGTCGTTTTGTAGATCCCATTGATCGCGCATACGAAGTGTTTGGTGGTCTCCAGATGGAAAAAACCGAACAACGAAATGCTGTTTTGTTGTATATCGCCGTAAAGCATAGGCAACTTGCAATATATGGCGATGAAGGCATTCACCAAAAATTGGGGCAGGAATATTGGAACAATGAAGTTTCTTCCCTTTTGCAATCATTTGACAAAAGAGATTATACACAAGGGGTGATTGATATTGTTAAAGATCTCGGAACGGCGCTTAGTGAGAAGTTTCCTTATGATCCTAAAACGGATAAAAACGAATTGCCGGATGACCTTGTGTTTGGCAAATGATCTCGGAAGAGCTATCCAAAAAAGAATTTTTTTGAAAAAAAGAAACTATATACATAAAATAGCATTTGCCTTATGCGCAGCATTATTACTAGTATTGCAGGCAAGCGCTCAAAACATTCCTACTGCTCCCAATCCTCCAAAATTGGTGAATGACTTTGCAGGTATTTTTTCTTCTTCTCAAAAAGCCGCATTAGAAAAGAAGCTTTATGCCTTGGACGATAGTACATCTAACCAAATAGCTATCGTTACCATCAAGACTTTGGATGGATACCCAATAGAAGATTATGCGGTTAAGCTTTTCAGGAGTTGGGGTATTGGCGGTAAGAAAAACGACAATGGTGTTTTGTTGTTAGTCGCACTGCAGGACAGAAAAGTGTGGATAGCTACGGGTTATGGTTTAGAAGGTGCGATACCTGACATAACAGCTTCCGACATTATTGCCAATCAGATAACACCCTATTTCAAAACGGGGGATTACTATACGGGAATTGATAAAGGAACGGATGCATTGGCCGCTGCGGCTGCAGGAGAATACCATACGCCAAGAGTTAGGGATAATAATTCAGGAGATAGTGGCACGGCTATAGTGATATTCATCATCATTGTTATTGTCATTATATTGATTATCAAAAAGGGTGGCGGAGGAGGTATGATGAGCCGTAGAGGTTCCGGTACTTGGTTTCCACCAATATGGTTTGGAGGTGGTGGTGGAAGTAGTTTTGGTGGCGGTTTCGGTGGAGATAGCGGAGGAGGAGGATTTGGTGGTTTTGGTGGAGGTTCTACTGGTGGAGGTGGAGCTGGCGGTAGTTGGTAGGAAAAAGCTATGAAAGTTGGTGGGAAATATGGCAGGTTCTGATATTCCAAACTGCATTTTTATATAAATCTGTTTCTTTCCATTTTTTTGTTCAGCAGTAAGTTAGTCTATTAAAATGTATAAGCAAGAGCTGGTAAGCTCACCGCGCCATTGGCATCGGCGGTAACCGTTCCTGTTCTTACTTCTTTACCGCCAACATAGATTTTAAGAGTTACTGTTTTGCCCGCATTGCTTGCACTAACAGTGGCCGAACTACCACCGGTGCCAATAGCCAGTACATTTGTGCTGTATTTTTTTTCTTTGGTCCAGGGCAAATTTGGTACGGTTACGGCATCAATTCCATTTACATTGTCGGAACTAATAAAACTTATTTGGCCAGAAAATGAACCACTAATTTCATATTTCACATCGCGGGATTTTGGCGTGCTTGGTGTAGGTGTTGAAGAGTCATCTTTACTGCAGGATGTTAAGGCTAGGAATGCAATAGATGTAGCGACTAAAAATCTTTTCATGTTTTTAAATTTTAATTCGGTGTCAAAACTATTAACTCTAATTCCTACAACGAAAATCGTATAGACGTACATTGCTGCTGTCTGTATTGGCCGTAGTGGCTTTGCAATTATTATTTTGCAAATTCAAAGGTCAAAACTGCTATTTGTAGACATTTTGGTGTTGTTGGTTGACGCAATAAGAAATTCACCTTTTTTTGCCGACTTTTGAACACATGAAGCGAGTTGTACATCACCTGATTTTCTGGATGCTCTATTGGTTCATCGTGATGTACCTCGATTTTTTTTGGCTTAAGGGCAATGTACTCAATTTAAAAAATCAACATTATTTGCTATTGAAAGTGGCCCTGGGTACACTCCTTTACGTTAGTCCACTCATAGCATTTGCTTATTACATAGCAGGCTTTGGCCTTGAGTACATCATGGACAATACTAAAAGAATATTGAATCGCTTCTTAATTATTATAGTTCCCTATATTCTAGCAGTACTTAGTGTTATTGCTATTATGCGCTTATTTGTGTTTCCATATATTTTCTTATTTAAACACTTACCGGGTGATAAGTTTATAGATCCAGTACGTTTCCTGAGTATTATGGTTGAGGCTGCATTTCCTGCCGCGTTTTTAATCACCATTAGATTCATGGATAGTAAGCTGGCAGCGGCCGCACGCGAACAGATTTTGATTAAGGAAAAACTGAATACAGAATTGCTATTGCTAAAGAGCCAATTAAATCCTCACTTTTTGTTTAACACACTTAATAATATTTACGCCTTAGCGCGAAAAAAAAGCGATCAAGCACCCGAAGTCATCCTAAAGTTGTCTGAACTATTAAGCTTTACACTCTATGAAGCTGGCAACGATACTATAAGTATGGAACAAGAAATAGACTTTTTAGAAGATTATGTAGCGCTGCAAAAAATTCGCTTTACAGATAGTCTTTCATTAGAGTTTCTCATACAAATAGATGATCCCCTACAACCTATTGCACCACTCATACTATTGCCCTTGATAGAAAATGCGTTTAAACACGGCGCCAGTGAACACCATAGTGAATCATTTATACGTATACATTTAGCCCTGCAAAAAGGGCATTTGCATTTTGAAATAGCTAACAGCGTTGAAGACATTGCCAAAGAATTAGACACTAAAAAAATTGGGCTGAAAAGTTCCCAACGTCAACTGGAACTATTGTACGCCGATTATGATTTAGTTACCGTTAGTGACCAGGGTATTTTCAAAGTTAGTTTACACATAAATTTAAATAGCTATGGAAAGTTTTAATTGTTTGGTAGTAGAAGACGAGCCTTTAGCAGCCGAAATACTGCAGGATTATATAGCAGAGGTTCCCTTTTTACATTTTGTTGGTCACTGCCGAGATGGAATTTTTGCCTTACAGTTTTTACAAAAAGAAAAAGTAGATGTTATGTTTTTAGATATTCATCTGCCCAAAATAAAAGGCTTAGATTTTTTAAAAACTTTAAAAAATCCACCACAGGTAATAATAACAACTGCCTATCGAGATTATGCGCTGGATAGTTATGAGCTTAGCGTGGTCGACTATTTGTTGAAGCCTATAAGTTTTAATAGGTTTCTTATGGCTGTAAACAAACTTAAAACCCAAGGAACTACCAATAGTATCATACAAGAACCTCCGCACCTCTTGATCAACAATAACAAAAAGCGAAAAAAAATACTGTTACAAGATATACTTTATATAGAAAGCCAAAGAGAATATGTACAGATTGTAACACAACAACAACGCTATCTCACAAAAATTACACTGTCAGAAATTGAGCTTCAGATAGCCAATGGAAATTTCTTAAGAATCCATCGCTCATTTATAGTGGCGTTGGACAAAGTAACTGCTTACACTGCAGTAACGTTCGAAATACTAGAATACCAATTGCCAATAGGAAGAAGCTATCGCGACCAAGTACAAGCACGTATAGCGACCAAAAAATAGTTTTCAGATACTAAACATAAAACGAAAATTGCTAAATATTGTTGTCCATTTTTCCTCCCTGGAAATTATATCCTATATGATGCGCAATTTTCGTGTGTCTAACTTTATTATTGAATTTCATATATCTTTTTTGCTTTTCTGCCCTTAAAGCTATTCACCCAACAATTATGGGTTTGGAATTTTAATTATAAAATGAGTTTCCTTTCATAGTTGGTAGGATTTAGTTTTTCTTTTTAAATTCTGATTCACCGCTGCTAGATACTTGGGTCATGGATACAACTTTGTTGTTTTCCACTTTAAACACCATTTTAATATCAGAAAACTCTTTTAGTTTAAATTGATTTTTCTTGTATGGAATTAACTGATAATCAGGTTGTCCCGGTATTGAAATAAAGAGTTGGTTTTCGTTTTTCAAGGAAACTGTAACTATGGATCCACCTGATTCATATTTTCCAATATACAATCCTAAGGTTTTAGGTTCGGAGAGACTAGAATCCACTTTTTTATTAAAAAAGACTTCTCCTTCATCCAACGAAATTGTAAAACCATCGATATCACCTTGAGGATTTGTACGATAATTAATGGAATATTGTCCCAAATCGGGATCATTATCTGTATCGAATCGATCATAATGATAGTGATGCAGCGGTAATATAATTTCGTGTAGTTGAAATTGTAATCCTGTATTTTTTTTAGAAATAGAAATCATTCCATAAGGTTCGTTATCGAAGTCTCCAAGATAATCTTCTATGGGATGAGATGGCTTTGTATTGGAGACTTGACTATTATTAACTTTAGATCTAGCTTCCTTATCTGCTTGTTTTTCTGCTATATGATCTTTTAATTTTCTTTCATTCCAAGGCGTAAGTGACAAGCCAAGTAGACGTTCATATACGTTGTATGTTACCGTATTGTACAAGGGATAACTCTGATCACCAATTACAAAAACAATTACACCAATATCTTTATTGGGCATCATAGAGATTTGCGAATGCATACCATCGATATCACCACCATGAAACCATAACAAATTACCACGATAAGAGGCTACTTCTCTCGCCATTCCGTAGTAGGTATTTTGTAATTCTGTGTATAGTTCGGAATTTGGTAAGGATAGCGAAGGTTGTAATGTAGCGGATATAACGTCCTCAGGAATCACTTGTTTGCCATCATATTTTCCTTTATTCATCAATGCTACAACCCAATGGGAAAGCTCATTAATATTGGAAACAATCGTTCCAGCAGGCCCCATACCATTTACAAAATCAAATATTGGAATTTGGTATAAGGTATTAGTATCTCGTTTTTCATTGTAAGGAACTACATAATCTCCGGTATTTTTCTTTTCTGAAAGTTCAAACCCAGAAGTGTTCATTCCTAATGGTGTAAATATTTGATCTTTTACAAAAGATTCCCAAGTTTTCCCACTTTTCAATTCGATGATCTCTCCTACAGACGCATATAGAATATTGTTGTATAGAAATTTAGTCCTCATTGGTGCAGAAGGTTCGAGATATTTTACTTTGTCAAATATTTGCTTTCTAGTTGTAGTAGCTTTATACCAAATCATATCGTGTCGAGATATGCCTGTCCTGTGTCCTAACATATCCCGAAGTGTGACATTATTATTTAATTCATTATTGTAAAAATTAAGTGTGGGTACATCATTTTTTATAGGATTGTCCCATGTTAATTTTCCCTGATCTACCAACATTCCTGCAGATATCGCGGTAAATAATTTGGTATTTGAAGCAATTTGGAAAAGAGTATTAGCAGTAATCGGAAGTTTTTTTCCATAGTCGCGATAGCCAAAACCTTTTACGTAAACCAATTTCCCTTTATATACAATACCTACACCAATACCTGGGCAATTCCAATCTTTGAGTAATTGATTACCATATTCATCAAAACCTTTGAGTTGTTTTTCGATATTGATATTTGTCGTGTCTTTTGTGGATTTTTCTTGAGCTTGTATAGTTGATGTCGCAACAAGTAATCCATAAATTAAGATACTTAAGTTTGATCGTTTCATATAGTTTGTTTTATTTATTATTGATTATTCGCCCAATCGTTCATATAATTTTCAAAAACAGTGAGTGGCATTGCACCACCTTTCAAAATCTGATCGTGAAAATCCCGGATATTGAATTTTTCGCCCAATTGTTTTTTGTATTTATCCCTCAGTTCTAGGATTTTTAGCTGACCGATTTTGTAACCAAGTGCTTGTCCCGGGATAGCCATATAACGCTCTATTTCTGCAGTTGCAAACTGTTCCGAAACAGGTTCGTGATCCAACATATACTTTATGGCGTCTTCACGCGTCATTTTTCCAGTGTGCAAACCAGCATCTACAACCAAACGAATCGCCCGATGCATTTCTGCTCCCAAAGCGCCCAATTGGTGATAAGGATTGGTATATACGCCCAAATCTTTGCCCAAAGATTCTGTATATAAAGCCCAACCTTCCGCAAAGGCATTGTTTAAATATTTTTGTCGAAATTTTGGGAAATTGGTGTTTTCGTATTGAAGACTAATTTGGAAATGATGACCAGGGATGGCTTCGTGAAGAAATACCGCTTCCATATCCATATTCGTGATGTTGATTTTGGTTGGGTCTAAAATCGGAACATAAAAAATACCAGGTCTGTTGGTTGCCAAATCGCCGGCGAAATATTGCGGTGCTGCTGACGCAGCCCGAAAACTTTCTGTTTTCTTAATTTCGAATGGTGTTTTTGGTTGGATGCCGAAATAGTCAGGAAGTTTCGGTTTTATTTTATCATAAACAGATTGATAGGCGTCCAAAACTTCTTGATCTGTTTTGAAAGGATAAAACTGTTTGTCGGTTTTCATAAACTCAAACAATTGAGAAAGTGAGCCTTTGAAACCGATTTGATTTTTGATTTTCTCCATTTCAGTAGTGATTCTTACCACTTCGGAAAGTCCCAATTGATAGACTTCTTCCGGGTCTTTTGATGTCGTTGTACTAATTTGGATAAAATCTTTGTACATCGCTTTTCCGTTGGGAAGTGCGTTGATTCCCGAAGTTAATCTAGCATTAGGCAAGTATACTTTCTGAACAAAATCGGTCAATTTTTGCAAAGAAGGAAAAATAGTGGAGGAAATGGTTTCTTTAAATTCTTTGGTGATTTTTATTTTTTCACGTTCAGAAAAAGTGGTTGGCAAATTTTTTAAAGGCACATAAAAAGAAGATTCATCCGCATTTTTTGCCAATTTTTGTAATTGAGGAATTAGTTTTTCTACCAATACTTTTGGGATAGTATAACCTTCCTTCATTCCTTTTTTCATGTTCTCTATCGCCACATCAGTCCATCTTACAAAAGCTTTGCAGCGTTTCATCCAATCTTCATAATCTTTCACCGTTTTGAAGGGTTGCGCAGAACTTCCAGAACCAAAAATAGCCATGTACATAGGTAAATTACTGAATTGATTCATGGGCATATATTCAGAATGATATTTTTCTGCTAAAAGAAAATTATTGAGATTGTCTCTTAGGATATCAGCAGAAATTTTATCTTCTTTACTCAGTTTTTTTGCATCAAATTGATCAAGTAGAGCAAGATATTTTAAGTAAAACTTGTGCATTTTTTGCAAATGAGACAGATCATCTGCCAAAAGCAAGTCGTTATACCCAGTTTCGCCATCAAATGTGGCATCAAGCGGCGAAAAAGAATAATATTCTTTCTGATAATCATTTAGAATTTGATTGAGCTCTGCATTATTTTGTTGTGCAGATGTACTGGTAAAGCCCGTGAAAATAAAGGCTAAGATTAAGAAGTGTTTTATAGTTTTCATAACCGAATTTTTTAATTATTTGCGCTTCGTGAACTCGTACCAAACCTATCTGTTTGTTTTTTATTAATTTTTAAGAGAACTATTCTTTTGGACTAGACGTTTCTTCGGTTTCGTTTGACCAATACAAATCATTAATCCACTATCTTTTGCTAGCGTTTAAAAATTGAATACTATTGCTATCCCTTGCCAAGGCCTTTACTTTTCTTTCTTGACTTTTGTCTAAAGTCACAAGTGATTTTTCCATGTATCTCTTCGATTGTAAAGTATACTTTGATGTATCATTGCTATTAGGTACAACCTTATTAAAAAATAGTGCATCTTCCTGTATGGCTTTCCTTATTTGACGATGATTATTTACACCAAACAAATCCGAAAAATCATTATCGTTGGACGTTTGTGCTTTGGAACAAAACACAACGCTGATGAGGACTAGTATTGTTAGAGGATATTTTTTCATTTCATTGCGTTTTTGTAAACTTTTCCTTCTTTCATCACAAAACTTACTTTTTCCAAAGTGCGAATATCATTTTATCTGCGACCAGATACACACCATATTGTTTCATTAGGTTTATACCTTCATCATCGATCAGACTACCGTGTTCTATAGATGATACACCAGCTTTTATAGCCATTTTTATAGCTTCCGTTCCGTGTGCATGCGCCATTGCTTTTTTGCCCCATCGATGTGCCTCGTCGCATATGGCTTTCATTTCTTCAAACGAGTATTGAGGTAAACCTGGCGTTTCTTCTTCACTTAGGACACCTCCTGATGCCATAAATTTTATCCAGTCCGCACCCCATTTTATATTATTGCGTACACGTTTTGTAATTTCTGTAATGCCGTCTGCGACGCCTGTAAAATCTTTATTGCCTTTAAAATCTAAGTTGGGATTGAATCCTGTCAGATCCACATGACCACCTGTGGAACCTAATGCGAATGTGGAAACCAACATTCTTGGTCCAGGAATTATTGCTTTGTTAATGGCATCGCGTAGAGAAATGTCTATCAGTTGATCAGATCCCGCATCTCTGACCATCGTGAAACCTGCATCCAAAGTTTTTTTCGCATTGACTGTAGCTTGAATAGTATAGTCATTTGCCTTTTTTCGAAATAAATCATCATAATAATTTTCTCCAGGTTGGAAAGTCAAATGCGTGTGGCAATCAATTAATCCTGGTAAAACTGTAGCATGACTAAGGTCGATTATTTCTGCTTTTTCTGGTATTGAAATATTACTTCCAATACTGACAATTTTGCTACTGTCAATCAATATAATTTGATTTTCTAAAATCTTTCCGGATACTACGTCAATTAGTTTACCGGCTTTGATGGCTTTTATGTTTGTCTGTGCTTGGATTAATATCGACGAAAATATTGCCAGACAGAAAGTCGCTAATACTCTTTTCATAATTTTCTTATTTTAACATCAATTATTTGCCAATCGCAATTACCTGCTTATCGACAGATTCATTTACTCAGTGATAAAAACAATCACCTGTTTCTATCACTCTACTGCCAGCTTAGCAGAATATGTATGAGGGCTGGATATAATCTTGACGAAATAAATTCCTTTAGTTATGCCGCTCATATTCAGACTGTAGGTAGATGTATTTACCGGAATGGTAAAAGTCTTCACCACCGTGCCATTGATATCGACCAATATGCCATTGCCGCCAGTTGTTACCGAAGCGTTATCTTCGCAATGCCCGTCGTTATTGGATTTGGAGAAATAAGTAGGTTGCCCATATTACTGTTGTTGGCAAAGTACACCGAAACGGTATTGCTATAGGTAACTCTCCCGTCTTTGTCCATTTCTTTTAGGCGATACAGTAGGTTGCCTGTGGGAGCGGAGATATCCGTATAACTATATTGTTGCATAGCGGAACTGTTCCCGGCAGCAGGCCCGTATTTATGGACGTTTGCGCGAAGGAAAGATGTGCACACAATAAGATGACTGTCGACAGGAAAAATTTGTTCTTTTTCATAAAAATAGTTTCTTAGTTTTTCCCTTTTAAATGGATAATTTGACTTCTTCAATATTGGTTTCGTATTCTTTTTTACGTTTTAGTGGGAACTTTTTCCAATAAGTCAAACTGCGCCAGACCCATTCCAATGGACCAAACAAATTATATTTCAACCATATTGGGCTAATCCACAACTGAAATAACCATATTGCCAAGACAACCGCATATAATTGATAGTATTCTAAATCTCCAAATAGGTTGAATCCATATCCGAAAAATAGCGTCGTGCAGATGACCGTGTGCATAATGTAGTTGGTAAATGCCATTCTTCCGACGGCGGCCAGGCGTTTTGTCAATCCGGTTAAAACTTTACTGCGTATGATCAATATGATTACGCTAGCGTGCGCCATCATCAGTAGTAATCTTTGGAAATCATAAATGAGTTTTGTCCAGAGTATTGGATGCTTTTCCAAATAGCTAAGTTTTGCTGCTATGCTATAGGTGTATGTAAAACTGAAATAATAACTGTAAATGACCAATGGCAAGCCTAGGCTATAACCAAGAAGGATTAGCTTTTTGTATGTTTTGCTTTGCCATGTATTGGAAAAAAATCCCCATTTGTACAAAGCCATCCCGAAAAGCATCAATACCAATGGATCCCAAATGCCAAAGAAAAGATAAGTGGTTTCAAACAAAAATGCTTGTGGTCTAATTACACTTGCAACACTTGCATAACCGGATTTCATTTTTGCTGTCGTTGATACTATTTCCTTTTGGTCAGGAAGTTGTTCTTTTCGGAAATCTTCCCATGCTCTGACGTCTTCTTTTTGTTTATTGGATAAGGACATTTTCTTTTCAATAGCTGATTGGGCAGCATTATAGTTGAGCAGTTTTGTCCGGATACCACTGATATACATGGCATTGAAAGTAAAACCCAATATGATGGCAATAGGCACACCCAACGCAAGATAAATAGGCTTCATTTTCCTAAAAAGATAGGCTATCGACCCACATAGACCATAAAGAAAAAGAATATCTCCCATCCAAAGTAATACGTGCGCATCGATCAATCCGAAAAGGCACAGCCAAAGCATTCTTCGATAATAAAGCCAGGTTATTTGTTTACCCGAACCTTCCTTATTAGCAGTGAAAAGCAAAATGCCCACACCAAAAAGTAAGGAAAATAAGGCGCGCATTTTCCCTTCGAAGAAGATGGTAATGATAGTGTCAAACCAAAAATTGATATTGTGTGTATTGGTATTCCACGCCAAACTGTATTGGCTCGGTAAGGCAAAAAAAGGAATGTTCATGAGCAAAATGCCTAAAAGAGCGAAGCCTCTTAGGACATCCATGTTGAATAACCGTTCCTTTTCGGAAACAGGCTTTAATAAGGTTGATGATTGTTGAGTCATGTTTCTTGGGTTTTAGTTTGACTAAAAAGGTTTGATGATAAAAAGGGCATTGAAATGCCCTTTCTTTTGGTTGTTTAAGGGTTTATGGTTGTGATTT
>QFOI01000448.1 GCA_003241175.1 Pseudopedobacter saltans | reverse complement strand
AAAATACAACCGCCCAAAAAAGTGCCTTCCAAAGCGCGATAGCCATGCATTCCGCCGCCGCCAAATCCCGACGCTTCACCTGCGGCAAATAATCCTTCGATGATATTTCCGTTGATGTCGAAAACTCTCCCGTCCAAATCGGTTTGAATGCCGCCCAAAGTTTTTCGAGTCAGAATATTGAGTTTTATCGCGATTAATGGGCCGTTTTTAGGATCTAAAATTTTATGTGGTTTTGCCACACGAACCAATTTATCGCCCCAATATTTCCGTGTGCTTCGGATGTAATTGATCTGCGTGTCTTTGGAAAAGGAATTGTCCAATTCTCGGTCTCTGTTAGCAATTTGCTGATGAATGGATTCAAAATCCAAAAGATTTTCGCCTGAAAGTTCGTTCATTTTTCCCACCAAATCTTTCAGATTATCCGAAACAATGAAATCTTTGCCGTGTGCTTTAAAATTTTCTACAGGTTCCGTTGCTTTTGTTCCACGCAATCGTCCCAAAAGCAATTTGTAATCTTTGTTCGTCAAATCTGGATTTTGCTCCGAACCCGAAAGTGCAAATTCTTTCTTAATAATTTTCTGTGTGAGGATAAACCACGAATAATCATATTCCGATTTCAAAATATATTCCAAAGTTCCGAGCGTGTCAAAACCGGGCAAAAATGGCGCTGGTAAACGTTTTCCTTTCGCGTCCAACCAAATGGAAGAAGGTCCCGGCAAAATGCGAATCCCGTGATTGGTCCAAATCGAATTCCAATTTCTGATGCCTTCGGTGTAATGCCACATTCGGTCTCTATTGATGAAATTCACGCCAATTTTTTCAGCAATTTCGATGAGATTTCCATCGACATAATCGGGAACGCCGCAAACCATATTTTCAGGAGGATTGCCTAATCTTTCAGGCCAATTTTGTTTCACTAATTTTTGATTGGCTCCAATTCCGCCAGAAGCAATCACTACGTTTGGCGCAAAATATTCAAAATGATCAATGACGTTTCGATTAGTTTTCTCGCCACGATTTTTTGGATCTTTTTCTAAAATTTCGCCTTTTACACCAATAATTTTATTGTTTTCTTTGATGAATTCTGTCACGCGACGACGAAAGCCAAATTGAACTAACCCTTTTTCTTTGGCTTGATAAATTTTATCGGCAAACGCTTTCACCACGCCCGTTCCCGTTCCCCAAGTGACGTGAAATCTCGGCACAGAATTGCCGTGACCGCTCGCTGAACCGTCGCCACGTTCTGCCCAACCAACGATTGGGAAAAACCTAATTCCTACACTTTTTACATATTTGTTTTTTTCTTCGGTGGCGAATTTTACGTAGGCTTTTGCCCATTCTTTAGGATAAAAATCTTCTTCTCGGTCAAATCCTGCCGTTCCCATCCAATCTTGTAGCGCCAATTCGTAAGAATCTTTGATGCCCATTCTGCGCTGTTCGGGCGAATTCACAAAAAATAATCCGCCAAACGACCAAAACGCTTGTCCACCCAAATCGGTTTCGTTTTCCTGATCGAGCAGCAAGACTTTTTTTCCGGTATTGGTAATTTCATAAGCCGCCACCAAACCTGCCAAACCGTGGCCAATGATGATCGCATCTGGGGAAAATTCTTGATTCATTTTCTTAGTTTCATATGAGCATCTGAAATTAAGAAAATTTTATTTATCCGGCACAAAATCCAAACAAATAGAATTCATACAATAGCGATTGTGACTAGGTGCTGGACCATCATCGAAAATGTGTCCTAAATGAGAATGACAACGAGCGCATTCCACTTCTGTTCTTTCCATTCCGTAAGAATGATCTTCTAAATAAATAACCGCATTTTTTCGTAGCGGTTCAAAGAAACTCGGCCATCCGCAAGTGCTGGCAAACTTAGCATTCGAACGAAAAAGTTCATTGCCGCAAACAGCACAATAGTATGTTCCCTTGGCTTCGCTGTCCCAATATTTTCCGGTGAAAGCGCGCTCTGTTCCTTTTTCGCGAGCTACTTCGTATAGTTCGGGTGAAAGGATTTTTTTCCATTCTGCATTACTTACATTTAATGTAGTTGTGTCGGTGCGAGAATAATAAGGATTTTTATTTTCAGTCATAGTTGCATCTGATTTTTGTGCATTAGATGTGCAGGACAATAGCGAGCACATTGATATCAGTAATATTACGATTATTTTCATTTTAATTTATCTTTAAATACTTTTTTAAATTTTTCAACTTCAGGTCTGATAACCAATTGACAATAAGGTTGCTTTCCATTATTGGAATAATAGTCTTGATGGTAATCTTCTGCCTTGTAGAATATTTTGTACGGTGTAACTTCCGTTACGATTGGATGCGGATATGCTTTTTCCTCATTCAACTTTCCAATATAATAATCCGCCAATTTTTTCTGTTCTGCATCGTGATAAAAAATGGCCGAACGATATTGCGTACCTACGTCATTGCCTTGCCTATTGAGTTGTGTAGGATCGTGCGCCACAAAAAACGCCGCCAATAGTTGATCGTAAGAAATAACTTTGGGATCAAATACTATATTGCAAGCCTCGGCGTGACCTGTGGTGCCTGTGCACACTTCTTCATAACTAGGATTCGGGACAGTTCCACCTGAAAATCCAGAAGTGACAGAAATAACGCCTTTCAATTCCTTGAACTGCGCTTCCACGCACCAAAAGCAGCCTGCTGCAAATGTTGCGGTGTCTAGTTTTTTAACCTGAGATGTATTGTTTGTTTGTTCCATTGTTTTAAATGTTTGACTGTTTTCAACTTGTGTGCTTGGTTGGCTGCATCCATATAGTGGAAATGCAAATAACCAAATTAGCTGTAATAAGTTTTTTATAGTTGAATGATTTTTGTGTTTCATTTTACTAGAATTATAATTTGAAATATTTATTTAT
>QFOI01000044.1 GCA_003241175.1 Pseudopedobacter saltans | reverse complement strand
CAACTCAAAATTTTCGTAGGACTGATTAGAAACAAGATCACCACCTTGGCGTGTTGCCTTATTCTCGTCATTTGCGCCTTCTAGACTAATCACACCATTTTTGTCAGTCCATGCTGTCGTTACATTATCATGGCCATACGTATGCCAGTTGTCCGAAATTGCACCATTGGATAGATTAACCCAACCTTTCTTTTGAGCGTACAGATTGGAAAACAACATCATGAGCGCTAACCCTGTCAAGACTAATTTAGATTTCATAATAGCAATTTTGATATGTGTAATTTATGTTTCTTTAAAATAAAAAGCCACAAACCTATCGTGCCACAGACTTTGTCAAAGGTAAGATAACACTTTCCATTATTTTGTAACCAGCCAAGGTAGGATGGACACCATCTTTACTCAATTCTTCATCTAGTCCGTTATCGGCGTTAGCCATTTTCTTAAAATAATCTGCGTACACAACCTTGTTCTTTTTGCAATAATCTTCTAGCATTGCATTTAACTTAGGGATTTTAATAGCAGGTTGCATCCCTGGACGCCAACGATATTCTGATGCAGGCAAAACCGATGACACAATTACCTTTATTTTATGGAACTTGGCAAGCTCAATCATGGAAACAATATTGCCAAATATGTTTTCCAAAGAGATTGGTCCTTGATTTTCGGCAATATCATTCGTACCTGCAAGAATTACGACAGCCTGTGGCTGTAATGCAATCACATCCTGACGAAAGCGAACCAACATTTGCGAAGTTACTTGACCGCTAATACCTCTTCCTATAAATCCATTATCCTTGAAAAAGGAACTGTCCGCCTTTACCCAACCTTCCGTAATGGAATTACCCATAAATACTACTTTACGTTGGGAAGCAGGAAGTGCCTTAACAGCTATATTGGCCGACTCGTATTTACCAAAATTTGCCCAATCATTCTTTTGTTGAGCAAAACCTACCTGAATTAATGCAACTAGAGTGGATAAAAGCAAAGTTTTTTTCAGCATGACATTTGTTTTAAATTATTGAGCAAGGCTATTGTAAGCCTCAATATAAGTTCTTACGGTTTTATAGTTGTAGTTGATCGTCTGCTGTAGTTTATTGAACAAGTTTTCATTATCTCTTATAAGATACTCCAGGTTTTCCTGTCCTTTGGGATTTTGCACTACTTTAAATCCGCTTGACATGACTTCCATCAAGGGAGTACCTTCTTTTTGCGCCATCCATAATCGAATCATGATAAGCCGTCCATCCGCCTGTGATGTATTGTAAAACTGTTCGTATAGTTTTATTTTTCCATTGATGATGCAAGTCAACCACATTGGCTTATCATTGATTATTTTTCGCTCATACAGTTTCTTTTCGTTGGAATCGTAATAAGCTTTGTATAAAGAAGCATCCAACTCATACATATCGTCTCCCGATTCAAATCGCAATTGTCCCATCAATGGCTTTTTGAATTTACCGTAAATTGTATCATCCTTATTGGTTATCAGATAGTCTTTGTATTTCTTCTTTTGTGCCTGCGCAGAAAAGCCAAACACCAAAAAAAACATTACCAAAAGCAAAAGAAACTTACCTAATACAACTCTATTCATCATCTGCATACAAATTAACTTTTAAGTGAGAAATTCTGGGCTGCTGCTCTTCTGGCCGGCAACCACGCAGCAATAACTGCCACACAAAACACCGTGACGCACACTAATACAAAATCAACAACAGATAGTTTCACTGGATAATAATCTATTATGAAGCTACCACCTCCCAGTTTAAGCAAATGGAATTTCAATTGTAAAAAACATATGCCTAATGCTAAAAGCACTCCTATCATTCCCCCAATACAACCCAACAAGATTCCTTCTTTCATGAAAATACCCCGGATGACGGAGCTATCCGCGCCCATAGCTTTCAATACGGCAATATCTTTTCTCTTTTCCAAAACCAGCATCGTCAAAGCACCAATCATATTGAAGGCTGCGATAATCAGAATCAAAGACAGAATCGCATAAATGATCCATTTTTCCATCTGCATAATCGAAAAAAGACTCTGGTTCTGTTCATAGCGTGTTTTGACATCATAATTTTTCCCGAGTTTTTGGATCAATTCCTTTTTTACGTCTTCGGGTTTGATATTGGGTTGCAATTTTAATTCCATGGATGAGTATTGATCATCATCCAGATTAAGCATATATCTAACAAATCCAATATTGGTCAAAGCATACTTATTGTCGAAATCTTCCTGTATCCTAAAAATACCCGTTTGGTTTATTTCAAATGAGTTCATGGAAGACTGCACATCAGAAAAGTTGTCTGCCTTATAGTTAGGCAAAAATATCGTCAGTGGCTGTGGAGATTTCAAACTTACGGAAAGAGCACTTTGCACGCCAACACCTAACAAGATTCCCGGCTCATCGGTACTGCCAAGATCATAAGTTCCGTCGAAAATATGCGGTTTGATATTGGTAACTTCGTTGTAGTTTTTGTCTACGCCTTTAAGAAAAACCATTGTCGGAATGTCTCCGTTACGCAACATCGCCTTTTCTTCCAATTGCAAACTATATGCCTTCACTCCTCGAGTCTGCATAATCGTTCCAATCTGTTTTTGGTCAATGCGTACGAGCTTTCCCATTTTCGGGCGAATACTCATATCCGCATAAAAATCACTGTATAACGATTTTACCAAAGCTTCAAAACCATTGAAAACACTCAATATGACTATCAATGCAGCCGTACCGACAGCAATAGCCACCACGCTTATCCACGCAATGATATTGATGACATTGGTAGTTTTTTTGGATTTGAAATAACGCCAGGCGAAAAGAAACTGCATGTATAAACTTCGTTTTAATCTTCGTTTGGCTCCTCTTTTTTGAATTGTTCGTCTTCCTTCCGGATTTTGTCAAACAGCTCTTCCATTTTGAAAACCTGATCCAGCGTATCGTCTTCGTAGTAATGGATTACCGGAATCCTTCTCAGTTGATGCCTAACCTTATCGGTAAGTTCCTTCTTTATTTCCCAGGCCCTATCCTCAATTTTTTTCAAAACCGCTTTTTTATCCTCTACTTTGAACAGGCTAAGATAGATCCGTGCTTCCAATAGATCAGGTGTAACCTTAACATCAGCAATCGAAATCATACCTCCATCTATCATTGACAATCCCAAATGTTGGAATATTTCGTTCATATACTCTTTAATCACACCGGCAACCTGCCTTTGACGCTTACCCTCTTCCATAATTGCTACATTTAATAATTGCGGTAAAATTAAGACTTTCCGCAATGTATCGTATAAAGTCAACGTTCTATAATCCACCAACACAGATAACAAATATTTAGGAAAAACGAAAAGTAGCACGCCTTTTGCATAAATGCTACTTCCAGATTAAATAGGAATTTTTGAAATAAAACCCAACATCATGTATTTAAATTATATTCTGATCTCCCTTTTACTAATACTGATCAGCTTATTCTTAATCAACTTCAAAAAGATTGAAAAATTTAGAAACGACAATAAGAGGACTTTTGACTTCACTCTTTCATTAGTGTCTACGTTCACCGCTTTTTTCATTGCGTTGAGCCTCAACACCATTTTGGGTGGTATTCAGCAAAAGAAAAATCTAGTAAAATTGTTGAATGCCAGCAATCTAGCCGTTGGTAATGCACAGATGCGTACGCAAGGCACTTACCTCAACAACATGAAAAATGGGATAAGCTTGACCGAACTTCTCAAAACGACACCCGCAGAATTGCCAAGAATCTTTCCTAATCTGGAAGAAAACGATCTTGTCAATACGTATTTCTCAGCCAATGGATTTCAAGCGTATATTATGTGTATGGATGGAATGGAAAATTTCGTCAACAACCTTAATGCACCCAATGTACCCGAAAGTAGTAAAATAAAAGCTGTCAACGATTATATGAACTATCTGGCATTAGCTATAAAAATAAACACATTGGAGCGGGATCGTATCAGTGGCGCGATTTCCCAATCCGAAGAAGACAATCAGCTCAAAACCGTAGCATCTCAATTAACTATTAAATAAATCAACATGAAAAAAATAATCTATATCGCATTATCAATGTCCTTATTGGCAACTGCTTGCAAAAGCAATGACTCCGCAACAGAAAACAAGATCGATTTCACGCAGTCTTATGAAAATGCCGCATTGGCTTTGACATCTGCACAAAATAATTTTGCTACAGCATTAGAATCCCATGATACAACGAAAATAAAAATGGCGAGAATGGAATTGCAAACAGCAACGACCAATTATGTTAATTCCAAAAATTCTCTTATCCAACATGGAGGAGCGGTCAAACAAGAATATGAATCTAGTCTTACAAAATCTGAAGAGACACTATCTAAAACATCCAATACGCCCACAGCTAGTTCTGATTCTGTTATTGGAGGAAAAGTTGGCCAGACAATCAGCAGTACAGCCGAGAAAATAGAAAATATCAAAAATACAGGACAAGCGGCCACAACAAGTACTTTGGATAAAGCGGATAAAGCAATACAGAATATTTCGGCTAAAAAAGCCAAAGCACAGCAAGACATCCAAAATGCCAAGGATCACGCACAAAAGAACGCTCAGGAAACAAACGAAAAAACAAAGAAACTAAAGGATGATATCAATAACCTTTTTAAATAGTTTGTTTTTCTGTATTTAAAAAAGAAATTGCTTAGTCATTCTTCCTCGAAAGACATTAAGTCTTTAAGTTTTAGCAAAAAATTAAGCTCAAACAAAAAGGTCGTTACGGATGTAACGACCTTTTCAATTATTATAGACAAAAACTATCCTAAAGCAACGCGTTTGAATTCGATAACTTTCAAAACTTTGTTGACAGATTTCAAATAATCTTCTACTGATTTGCCTGCATCCTTAACGAATGGTTGCGCCAACAAAGTATTTTCTTTGAAGAAAGCATTCAATTTACCATCAGCGATTTTGTGGATCATTTCTTCTGGTTTTCCTGCCATCTTAGGATCTTCTTTCATTGTGTCAACGATAACCGCTTTTTCACGAGCGACAACATCAGCAGAAACTGCTTCTGGAGAAACGGCCAATGGATTCAAAGCCGCAATCTGCATAGCAACGTCGCGACCGGCTTCGTCTGCTTCAGCAGTCAAGCCAACCAATACACCGATACGGTATGCACCGTGTATATAAGAAGCTACATATGGCGCCTCAACGATATCAACGTGAGTGATAGCGATTTTTTCTCCTATGGAAGCCAATTTATCGTTCACTAAAGCTTCAACAGTCAAATCACCGATAGAAACTTTGTTCAACTCGTCAATGTTAGCAACATTGTTTTCCACTGCTGCGTCAGCGATAGACTTAACGAAAGCAACGAAATCAGCATTTTTAGAAACGAAATCTGTTTCACAGCTAACACTAACGATATATCCTTTTTTGTTGTCTTTAGTCGTTTGAGCAACGATTACACCTTCTTTAGCTTCACGATCACTACGTTTTGCAGCCACTTTTTGACCTTGTTTGCGTAACCAGTCAATAGCAGCTTCAAAATCACCGTTTGATTCAGTAAGAGCTTTGCGGCAATCCAACATTCCGGCACCTGTAGCCTGACGAAGTTTATTGATGTCTGCTGCCGTAATTGTAATTGTAGACATAATATATTTAAATTTTAAAAACGTTTTTATTAAAAAGAGAAATAGCGATTCTTGTTTCTCGCATTTACTTTTAAATGAGATTTTTCATTTACCAATAAAACCTTATAGAAAAATTCCTATAAGGTTTTATTTGAATATCAATAGTTTATGACAACTAAGATTTATCTTTTAGGACCAGCGCCGGTTTGAGGACGACGACTTGCGCCACCAGGAACACGGCGTTTAGCAGGACCGTTGCCAGCACCAGCTGCTTGACCTCTACCACCACGTCCTGCACCGCCTTCCGCTTCTGCTTCGGCTTGTAGACGTGCTGCTTTCTTTTCAGCTTCGTTATCTACTTCTTCTTCATCGTCATCTTTCGCTGCTTGTCTTTCAGCAAGACCTTCTGCGATAGCTGCGGTGATGTAGTTAGTGATAATGGCGATGGACTTTGTAGCGTCATCATTAGATGGGATGGCAAAGTCAACTTTGTTAGGATCACAGTTTGTGTCAACCATACCGAAAGTAGTGATACCCAAACGTTTAGCTTCCGCTAAAGCGATATGTTCGTTACCTATGTCCACGATAAACAAAGCAGATGGAAGACGGCTCATGTTAGCGATACCACCTAATACTTTATCCATTTTGTCTTTATCGCGGCTTAAAGTCAATTTTTCTTTCTTTGTCAAGCTTTCAGCACCAGTATCAGCCAACAATTTGTCGATACTCTGCATTTTCTTAACACTTTTACGTACAGTGTTGAAGTTAGTCAACATACCACCCAACCATCTTTCGGTAGCGAAAGGCATGTTTACTTTTTTAGCACATTCAGCAACGATATCTTTAGCTTGTTTCTTAGTCGCAACAAACATGATTTTCTTACCGCTTTTAGCTATTTGTTTCAACGCTGCAACAGATTCCTGTAGCGCATCAACTGTTTTGTTCAAGTCGATGATATGGATACCTTTCTTTTCAGCGAAAATGTAAGGAAGCATTTTCGGGTTCCATTTCTTCTTCAAGTGTCCGAAATGAACACCAGCATCCAAAAGTTGCTGTTGTAAAGAAGTATTTTGTTCCATTATTAGTATAATTTGAAAATTTGATAATTTGATGGTTTGATAATCTGATGATTAAGCAAATGGATTGTGCATCGAAAAGCATTACCAAATAGCCAAATAACCAAATTATCAAATAGAGTATTAACGTTTGCTGAACTGGAAGCTACGACGTGCTTTCTTGTGTCCAAATTTCTTACGTTCTACGCTACGAGCTTCACGAGTAAGCAATCCTGCAGCTTTCAATGCTGGACGCAATTCGCTGTCAACTTCGATCAAAGCGCGAGCGATGCCTAATCTAGCCGCTTCTGCCTGTCCTTTGATACCGCCGCCTTGAGCGTTGATCTTAATATCATATTTGTCCAAACCATCGACAGTCTTCAATGGAACTTCGACTTGGTTTTGCAAATAGGCCAAAGAGAAATATTGTTTGTAATCTTTGTCGTTGATGGTAATGTTACCAGTGCCTTTTGTTAGGAAAACACGTGTAACGGCTTCCTTACGACGACCGATGGCATTTTTTTGTTTTTCCATTTATTTTTTGTTTTCTCCTGATGCCAGGAAATGAGTTAATTAGAATTTAAGTTCTTGAGGTTTTTGTGCTGCATGAGGATGGTTTTCACCAACGTAAACGAAAAGTTTACCATACATTTTGCGACCCAATCTGTTTTTAGGAAGCATACCTTTAACTGCTCTTTCCATAAGGACTTCAGGACGGCGTTTGATCAAGTCTTTTGCCTTTTCTTCTTTCAATCCACCTGGATATCCAGTGAAGTGGTCATACAATTTCTGATCCATTTTCTTACCTGTCAATATCACTTTTTCAGCGTTGGTAATGATAACATAATCACCACAGTCAACGTGAGGCGTGTAATAAGGTTTGTTTTTTCCGCGAAGGATGGCTGCAATGCGCGCAGCGATACGACCAACGGTTTGATTAGTACCGTCGACAACATACCATGTACGCTGTACGGTAGCCGCATTTGCATGCTTGGTCGTGAAGTGTAAATTTGCCATTTTAAAATAATTTTTGTCCGATGCTATCCCACCGGTTTTTTAATTTTGAAGCGCAAAGGTCAAATATTAGTTTGGTAGTGACAAATTTTCGAACAGTTATTTTTATCGAACTTTTGTAATATATTGATTATCAATAATTTTTTTGACAAAAAATATAATTTTACTTGTTTTCAACATCGATAAAGGATGTATTTTCTCTATTTACAGGTCATAAATATCAGTCGTTTTTGTTTTTTTCCCAAAAGACAAAAGGGTATAGTCTTATTGGATTATACCCTTGTTTTGTAAATATTATTTGAACAACTCTTAAATCTTCACCAACTCGACTCTTCTGTTTTTGGCTTTGTTCTCTTCTGTGTCATTAGCCGCGATAGGTCGCTCTGCGCCAAAACCATTCGCCGTTAATCTATTTCCGCTTATCCCAGCACTTACCAATGTGTTTTTCACAGTATTGGCACGATCTAGCGATAATTGTTTGTTGTGGACTTTATTTCCGGTATCGTCGGTATGACCTTGTATGGAAAGTTTCAATTGGGCATTGTTGTTCAATACCTGTTGGATTTCTTTCACGGCTTTTTCTCCATCAGGTAACAAAGTCGCCTTATCTACATCAAAATTGATATGCAAAACCGCTTTGCCATTTTGGTCGATTTCTTGTTGGATAACTGCTGCGGAAGTTTGGCTCATTTTATTTTCGAAAGGCTTTGTTTCCAAAATGGTGATGTAACCTTCCGAACCGCCATAATTGACTTGTACAAATACAGTTTTGTCTTTTGCTCTTAATACATAAGTGTGGATATCATCCCAATTGTTACAAGAGTAGGTGTATCCGTCGTTATATGCATTAGGATCAGCTTTTTCTAATCTTGCTTTCTCTTCACTGGATATTTTTTCGCCATTGTTGATATTGACACCATTCAAACTCTTGATAAAATCGTCAAACGATCTTTGCAGTTCAAGTTTGCTGAACTCTTTTCCTTCATCGTGCTCAATTTCTGCTTTGAATGTTTTTCCTTCTTGAGGAACATAAGAACCATGATTGATAAAATACTCCTTATCATAATCTTTGTTCTTTCCTCCGCCAGAGCTAGAATGAGGATCAGTGAAGTGGTAACCTGGAGGTAATTTAAAGTATGGGAAAGTGCCGGTAAGTTTATCAGTTACAGGAATCGCATTGAGATCTAACGTTGCAGGAGCCGCGGAAGTGGTCATATTGTCAGCGGGCGTTTCTGTGGACGTAGCCGTTGTAGGTGTTTGTGTCGTCGTGTCTGTTGCGGCCTCCTCGACCTTAGGTTTGTTTTTACAGGAGAATGCCAATAAGGCTGCAATAGAAAGCGCACAAAGAACATTACCTTTTTTCATAAACTCTTATTTGGTTAAAACATGAATTAGTATGGAATTTCGAAAATAAAAATAACAGTTCTTCTTTAATGAAAACAAAAGCAAATGTTATTATTTTCTAAACGAATAAACCCTTATACAATTCCTCCCGATTTAACTCCTTTATTTCTCCTGGTAGCAACTCGTCCAATACCAATTTTTCTATTCGATAGCGAACCAAGCGCAAAGTAGGAAAACCAACAGCGGCCGTCATCTTTCGAACTTGACGGTTTTTACCTTCTTTCAAAGTCAACGAAATCCAAGGAGCAGGAATTTACTTGACCTCTGGCATAATAATAGATCTTAGATTTATTATCGGCAATATAATTACATGATCATTATTATCTATTTCTTCAAAAGCATCTATATCATTTTCAGATAGCTTAAAACTATAGTAGTCATTACTTCTGTTTAAATTACCATCAACATAACAAAAATAAATGAAATATTTGTAAAAAAGAATCTTCCCCTTATAGATTGAAGGTAATGTATCTAACGCAATCCTACCCATTATGCCGTTTTTTATACGAAGCATATCCTCCTTCGTTATACAGCTACTGTTTATGATAGATAAACTATCAACGTTTCCAACACTCCCAACATAAACAGAGATTCCTAATAATAGGGAAGAATCCTTTAAATTATTTGAATCAGCAATGCTCTTAATCAGAGAAAGATTTATCTTTTTTGTAAAAGAACTCAAATCTTCAAAGTTTCTTTTACTGCTTTTACTTGTCTGACTATAGACTTTGACTAAAGGCAGCAGAGATGAGACGGTTAATAAAATAAAGATGATATATAATTTTTTCATGATGTTAATTTTATTAATCTTTACATTTATTGCCCTTATACTTCGCATCTACACCTTTATAGCTTCCGTCAATTGAATATTTTTCAACTTCATTTTTGAGTTTTTCACTATCCGATAACTGCGATGGATCGACTATACCAGATTTGGCTAGAATAAGAGCCAAATCCTTAGGAAATGATGAATTATACGAAATAATTGCGTTAGCCAAGCTTTGAATAAATGGACCGAAGTTTTTATGTTGGGGAGAGGAGTTCAAATTTCTGCACTTTTTTTCCATTAGAGGAGGTTATGCTGTAAGTCTAGGTTGGGAAACTTCTGCTTAAATTGATCTATTGTTGTCGTTATGAAACAAAACCAAGGATAATCTTACAGGATTATAATACCACTAATCTCATTACTTCTACGTTCTAAGATACCTACACACCCCCGGAATTTTAAAGCACAACTCATCGCACAGGAGAAGATATATAATACATCATATCCTTTATGGGTAATATTACAGTATTTTTATCCTTTTCAATTTTCGCAATTTTAAAAATATCGTCCGCATTTATATTGACTTTAAAATTATCAATAAGCCTGTCTTCATTCCCATTAAATTCTGCTATGTAGATAACGGCCTTTGATACTAACATCTTGCCTCTGTACTTATCCTCTACTTTTTTACCTTTTACCATACCTAATATATCTGATACTAACTTGTTTTTTATTTGTGCGCCTACGTTTCTGTTAACAATAACAATACTATCAATACAAGCCTCATCTCCAATATAGATAATCGAAGTAATAAGACATGCGTCATTCTTATTCTCATTTTTAAGGATAGAATCAACCACAATCATCATAGCCGTACTGTTAATGCTTTTAACAACCGATTCAATTGACAGGGTGTCTAAACTTCCTGATGGAGCCTGAGCCAATGTATATGATGACCACGTACTACAGAGCAAAATAAAAATACCTAGTCTTGAGAACAGATGATAAAGTTTTTTTAGCATTTTGATTTATTTGAATGGATAATATCTTATTAAAAAACCACTATCTATCAGCATTTTTTCCCTTTGTGAGCGACATTTTTTCCTTTATAAGCACCATTAATAGAGTATCTTTCCACTTCATTCATTATTTTTTCATCGTTACTAAATCCAGAAGGATCGACAACGCCCATCTTAGCCATAATTAATGCAATATCCTTAGGAAATCCAGGGCTAAACGCTTCTATTGCGTTTACCATTCCTTGTATAAATGGACCAAACCTCGAATGATCAGACAATAGCATATAGTTTGTTGTCGAAATCCCACTTGTATCTTTGATGTCATATGTGGCGACCCTCGGAAATTTTTGTTTGAAAACATCGTTCCCATATAATATATTTTCATACTTAAGATATGCATGTATTGCTTCATGATACATTGTTATCAAGATATATTCCTTAGTTGCCTCCCTCATCATTTTTTCATTTAATGCCACTATTATATCTCTTTTATCCCCCGATGTAATTACTTTTTCTAATTGTCCATCAAGTGTTGTATCATTAAATGATCTTGGCACAAAAACAATGTTGAAATTAGAATCAGCACCGAAAGTCACTTTTATTAATTGAGAAATGGAATCTTTCATTTTAAGAGCAGAATCTAATACAGCTTGCGCACAAGGATAATTAGCCAAAGAGTCCTTAATCTCATCATACTCCTCCGTTTCCTCTACTTGATCAGGCTCCCATTCACCACCACCAGTCTCATCTATAATGTAATCCTTTTGAGTATCTTCATTTTTATTGACATATGTTGTAGTTATGCATATAGTCCTTTTTCCACTATTTGTACATATAACTTGATTATAAGGACCATCCCCATTATAACAAACTTGCGGTATTGCAACCACATAACAATTGGTTGTAGTCATAGTCGACATTCTAGTATTCGGTGCACTGTTAATACCTCCACCATTTTTGGACATAACGGAACCTTGAACCACAGACATCTGTTTGACTCCTGTATTAAGGCTATTATTTAATGATACATATCGCGGTGCCAAAGAATCTTTCTTATAAATAGACAACACATTCCCACTTTTTGTGGACAAAAATACCTGCATAGGAGTGCGATGTTCCATATCAGACGAAGATGTCTTATAAATACCATCATCCATTTTAGCCAATAAGGCTGCCTCATAGCCACTATTCACACTATCCTTTCGAATGACTAGATAATAGTGAATATCTGAAGAACTTTTGTTCCCTGTTATATCTTTGTATGGGATTTTATAATAGATTCTTTTTGTACCATAAAAGGAATCCAATCTTGCCCAGTCGAGAAGCCCAGATCGATCATTGCTTTCAGTACTAACATTTGATGCATAAGAAATGGCATCTTCCAACCTATTCGATTTAACCCACGCTTTCAATTCCTCGGTACGTCTTAAATTTGCGGATTCATTGCTAACAGAATCGCTTTTTCGACAGGCGCACAAAATCGTAAAAATCGCAATAGCGATACATAAGCACTTTTTCATAAGTTGTTTGTTAAATTTTCTCTTGGTTGTTATTTTTGAATATACAAAAATATGCTGTTTTTTAATATGGAACAGAAAAGCATTTTAAAAATGAAACTATCCAAAAAACTTTCTTCACCTCCTTCCAAACAATCCTCCACACACTTCTGCCCTATTCAATTCCTTCATTTCACCCGGCTGCAAACCATCTAAAATCAGTTTTTCAATACGGTAACGAACCAAGCGCAAAGTAGGAAAACCAAGAGCGGCCGTCATCTTTCGAACTTGACGGTTTTTACCTTCTTTCAAAGTCAACGAAATCCAAGGAGCAGGAATTTCTTTTCGAAAACGGATAGGAGGATTGCGCTCAGGGATTGTGATTTTTTCGGACAAAAATTGTGCTTTCGCAGGCAATGTGTGGTGTGTTTTTCCATTAATGGAGATATCAACACCTTTCTCCAATAATCGAATGGCATTTTCGTCAATAGCACCATCCACTTGCACCCAATATTCACGTTCGTGTTGGAATGTAGGGTTGAGTAATTTATTGTTGATTGCTTTGTCATTTGTCAGCAGCAAAAGACCTTCACTGTCATAATCCAAACGACCTACCGGATACACATCATTTGGAACCTGGAAAAAATCCTTTAAAGTCTTTTTCTCGCCTTCAGGAGAAAACTGACACATTACCTGAAAAGGTTTGTAAATAAGGTAATACTTTGTCAATTTGATAATTCGGTAATTTGTCAATTTGATAATGACAAATGTCAAAATCAATCATAAATCTCAATTCAAAAATCGTAATTCCTTAATTCTTATTGAAAATAAAAACGAAAGGTTTAAGTTTTTCGCTGACGATCTGCTTGATACGATAAGGTCTATTGATGAGTTTGTATCGATTGAGATCGATTACTTCGTTGGCGATGCAGAAATTATCCATGCTTTCCGCCTTCGACAAGATGGCAGAAATATTCTGAATATGCTTTTGCAGTTCTTGATCGGTAAAGACTTTCTCCCCAATCAAAACCACCAAATCTCTATCATGCATCATAATATACCTTTACAAATTGGACTAGCCTATTGGTTTCTTGGCTGCACATCCACAATTTGCTTTTTGGGATGATGCACACGAGGCGAAACAAAGACTGGCTCCGAGAGCTAAAACCAAAATTAATAGAATTCTATTGCGATTCATAGTTAATCAAAATTATGTAATTATTTTTACAAACTCATTTTGGACAAAAATAAAACATATAAATCGATATTGGTTGCCCCCCTCGATTGGGGCTTGGGACACGCTACGAGATGCATCCCCATCATTCAGTATTTTTTGGATAAAGACTGGCAAATATTCATTGCCTGTCCTCCAGATTCTCCACATCAAGCATTGCTATCCAAAGAATTCCCTTCCGCCACATTCGTTCCGCTCTTTGGATATGATGTCCAATATGCCAAGTCTCGTGCATTTTTCATGCCGAAGATGTTTTTTCAGCTCCCGAGAATCAATCGCACGATAAAAAAAGAGCAGAATTGGCTGAAAGATTTTGTCAAAAACAACAAGATTAACCTCATTTTTTCGGATAATAGGTATGGTCTGTCACACCCTGATATTCCTTGTATCTTCATGACGCATCAACTGGAACTTATTTTACCTAAAAAATTCCAACAGCGTATTGCCCAAAAAATCATTTACCAATACATCAACCAGTTTCGTCAATGCTGGATACCCGATTTTGCAGATAATGGTATAGCCGGAGCCCTTTCCCACCCCCGAAAAATGCCGTCCATTCCAGTATACTATATTGGACTGTTATCACGCTTAGGCCCAAAAATAGAATCCGAAATCGTGTTTAAGTACTTGGTTGTATTGACAGGACCCGAGCCACAGCGAACTATATTGGAATCTAAAATACTAGGTATCGCAGGAAGGATCTCAGACCGTGTACTGATTGTACGAGGAACACCCAATCAGATAAATGTTCCTTTCGCTCCCGAAAACTGTAAGATAGTCAACCATCTGCCCAATGACAAAATGCAAAAAGCATTTGCCGCATCCGAATTTATCATCAGTAGGTCTGGTTACACTACGGTCATGGAAATTCTTTCCTGGCAAAAAAAATCCATACTGATCCCAACACCGGGACAAACAGAGCAGGAATATCTTGGCAAACAACTACACGAACAGCATTACGCTTACTGTTTTTCTCAAGATTGCGACGATTATCTAGAAGAAATAGAGAAAGCATCTGATTTCGAATATACATTTCCACACTACGACTCCAACACTTATCTGCAAACAATGGATAAGGCTTTGCAAGATTTAAATATATCAGAGTAACCCGTTGTGCATTTAGAGATTTTTTTAATTAATTCGGTACTTAGATTGCTTCACTTCGTTTGCAATGGCGTTTGACTGCTATCGCATTTCAACAAAAATGTCCGTCATTGCGAGGAAGAATGACGAAGCAATCTCTTATTTTCTCTAATTATTTTCCTAAATGCACA
>QFOI01000447.1 GCA_003241175.1 Pseudopedobacter saltans | reverse complement strand
TTGTCATCAATGCCGCTGTCATTGCCAATGCTGGTCCCAATATAAAAAGCCATTTATTCGCAGCAAAAGGAATAACATCTTCCTTAAAAAAGAATTTAGCACCATCGGCTAATGGTTGCAACAAACCAAAAGGTCCGGCACGGTTAGGGCCTCTTCTATCTTGTATGAAAGCCGCAACTTTTCTTTCTGCATAGGTAGAGTAAAGGGCAACAACCAAACTAGCAACAACTATTATCGCTATTAAGATTAATTTTTCTATCAATATGGACCAATCTATAAATAAAAGAGTCGTCATACTCGGCTGCTTATACTTTTATTCTGAAAAATCGTTTGAATGTGCAGGACCTTCAATTTTACTGAGATCTCTATTGGGTTTATTCACTTCGCTTACATCATGGATATCCATCAATAGGCGAGGTTTTCGTCCCATGACTTCTGGTAAAGTTTCAACCGGTTTAACAGTCCCAACATTTCCTTGATAATGCCCTTGCGCTATCACTGAATGTCTATCAATTTTCCTAGGACCTTCAATAACCCAGTCACTGATATGCTTTTTTTCAAAACGGCATTCATTACATATCCAATCTTCTACCTCGCTCCATTCGTCTTTTCTCGCCGTTACCCTAAACACTTCTTCACCTCTATTCCAAATAGTAACTTTTCCACTACATTTCGGACAATCACGATGAGCATCCATGGGTTTCAAAAACCAGACACGATTTTTAAATCGGAAAGTTTTGTCTGTCAAAGCACCAACAGGACAAACATCAATAACATTTCCAATAAATTCGTTGTCAAGATTTTTTTCTATAAAAGTAGCAATCTCTGCGTGCTCGCCTCGATCCAATACACCATGATTACGTTGATCAGTTAACTGGTTAGCCGTGTACACACATCTGTAACACAGTATACAACGATTCATGTGTAGCTGTATGTAAGGTCCAAGATCTTTTTTGGGAAATGTACGACGTGGAAACTCATAACGTGTTGATGCTTTGCCATGTTCGTAACCCAAATCTTGTAAATTACACTCACCAGCCTGATCGCAAACCGGACAATCCAATGGGTGATTAATCAACAAGAATTCTACCACACCAGAACGTCCATCTTTCACTTTATCGGAAGTGATATTTTTCACCTCCATTCCATCCATAACTCCTGTACGACAACTAGCGACAAGTTTAGGCATTGGCCTCGGATCTTTTTCTGAACCTTTGCTAACCTCAACCAAACAAGTACGACATTTTCCACCACTCCCCTCCAATTTACTGTAGTAACACATAGTTGGAGGCGCAACATCACCACCAATCTGCCTTGCAGCTTCCAATATAGTTGTCCCTGCGGGAACTTCTATAGTAATATTGTCTATCGTTACTTTCAAAAGAGGTTGGTCTGCCATCGTCGTTATTTTTTCATTTCTAATTCAAATTATATTGTTCTTCTCTGTAATAATCAATCTTACTCAAGCCACAATTTCTCTTGCATCTGCATAGTGCGCCAAGCCAAAATTTCGAATTTGCGATTCTTCCGGATTATCAATATGCCGTTCAAATTCATCTCTAAAATGGCGTATGGCTGCTGCCACTGGCCAAGCTGCCGCATCACCTAATGGACAAATAGTATTGCCTTCTATTCTTCGTTGGATATCCCACAATAAGTCTACATCTTCTTTTTTGCCCTTACCTTCTTCAATATTTTTAAGAACACGATACATCCATCCTGTTCCCTCTCTACATGGACTACACTGACCACAACTTTCATGCATGTAAAATCTCGCTAAAGTCATAGTATGCCTAACGACACATTGATCTTCATCTAATACTATAAAACCTCCCGAGCCCAACATAGTCCCAGTCTGAAAACCACCATCAGAAAGACTTTCGTAATTCATATACCTAGTCTCACCTTTTGCAGTTTTAAACAACAAGTTCGCGGGAAGTATCGGAACGGAAGATCCTCCAGGTATACATGCTTTTAATCTTTTGCCATTCGGAATTCCACCGCACCATTCATCACTCATGATAAAGTCTTCCACAGATAAGTCGAATGGGATTTCGTAAACACCTGGTTTGTTGATATTGCCACATGCGGAAATAAGTTTGGTTCCTGTACTTCTACCCACACCAATTTTTCCGTACTCCTCTCCACCCATATTGATTATTGGGACGACAGTGGCAAGCGTTTCTACATTATTCACAACGGTCGGGCGCTTCCACAACCCTTGCACAGCCGGAAATGGCGGTTTGATTCTAGGATTTCCTCTTTTCCCTTCTAGTGATTCGATTAATGCCGTTTCTTCACCACATATATAGGCTCCAGCTCCTCGTTGTACATAGATTTCGCAATCAAAACCCGATCCTAAAATATTCTTTCCTAACCAGCCATTTGATTTTGCTTCATTAATAGCTTGTTCCAATATATCAGGAATCCAAGCATATTCTCCACGTATGTAAATAAAACTCACATTAGATCCTAATGCATAACTAGAAACAATCATGCCTTCAATGAGTAAATGAGGCAAAAATTCCATAAGATAACGATCCTTGAAAGTTCCAGGTTCACTTTCATCTGCATTGCAAACTAAATGACGCGGTACACCTTCCGGCTTTGCAATGAAACTCCATTTCATTCCGGTAGGGAAACCCGCACCTCCACGACCTCGCAAACCACTCTTCTTAACCTCTTCTACTATTTCTTCTGGAGGTAATTTTAGTGCTTTTTCGACACTACTATAACCTCCATTCTTTCGATAGGCCTCATAGTATCTTATCCCGTCTATTTTATCTTTTGCCAATAAAAGTTTCATCGTATAAATACAGAACTATATTTACAAACCAATTACCATTTAATTCAAAACAAGGAAAAACTTAAAAACCCAATATTCAAAAAGGACACAAAC
>QFOI01000446.1 GCA_003241175.1 Pseudopedobacter saltans | reverse complement strand
CTATTTCTTTCAAAAATTAGTTCTAGTTTGGTCGTATTGTTTTCCCTGTCATCTACTTCTATGCAAATATCTTTGGGTAACGGTTGTCCCTGTATCACGTATTGCCCCTGCGCAATGGTTAGTGACTGGGAAAAATCTACGAGTTCCTCTCCTACCGCAGTGTATAATTTAAAACTAAAAATATTTTGGACTTGGGGAAGCAAGGGTAAGAATTCCGTGAATTTTGTTTTTAGTGGCATAAAACCCGTATCAAAACCACCATCATCACGAACCAAGCGATATTGATAACCATCCACAACTCCAGTAACTTTTACCAAAAGCATTTCTTCTTCTTCCTGCGTCGCTTTCATATAAGAGAGCTGAATGTCCAAATCGACAGAAGGGTCTTTTGTTTCAATACCGTCCAATAGCGCGTCAATTGTTACCTCGGACAATTCCTCGTTCGTCTTTTCTTCGACGGGTTGAAAATATTTATTACCGGCATAAAAAGCCGCGCCTTCAGCAACTGCGGACGTAGGATCAGCATCCGTATTGACAGGAATCGACAAAGTATTTGCCAGTTTTTCACGTACATAAGGAATGAATGTACTTCCACCAACCAATATAACTTGTTGTATCTGAGTAGTCAATAAATTGTTACGATCCAACATTTGCTGCATCAACTGAATCGTGAGTTCAATTTTATCAGATATAATCTGATTGAATTGTTCACGAGATATTGTTAACAATACATCTTCCAAATCTCCATTGGGCATTTCCATGGAAAATTCCACATCGGCAATCTCTTGAGAGGATAATTCTTTTTTTGCTTCTTCCGCTTTGTGTAATAGGATATAAAAAAGTTTTTCATAAGAACCAGAAGCTGTTATTTCCTCTTTCAAATTATCCAAACCCGTCTTTTCGATTATCTGAGGAACCAATAGCTGCTCGACAATCGCAGCATCAAAATCCACACCACCCAAAAAATTGTTTCCTTCATGATCAACCACTTGCATGTCTGTTTGTTCTATTTTAACCAAAGCAACATCAAAAGTGCCACCACCAAGATCGTAGACAAGCCAATAACCAGATTTATCTTCTACTTTGGAATGGTTGAAATACGCCAAACTAGCAGCTATTGGTTCCTGTAAAAGGTAGACCGTTTGAAAACCTGCTTCCAAACCTGCTTTTTGGGTTGCATTGCTTTGCATAGTGTCAAAAGACGCAGGGATTGTAATTACTGCCGCAAGCGGTTTTTCTCCGTTATGCAAAAAAGTCTTGAGTTCCTTCAATATATAAGCTGACAGTGTAACGGGTGTAACATTGTCGTCAATGTTGACAACATAGTATTTACTATCTGTTCCCATTTTACGCTTGAAGCTGCCAAAAACATTGGTAGGATCTTTGGTGATGTATTCGCGAGCCTTATCCCCTACCAATATCCTGTCTTTACGAAATGCAACAACCGAGGCAAGTGTTTCTTTTTGCCCGATGGGATTTTTAAAAATCGTGACACGTCCATTTTCAAATTTTGCAATAAGAGAATTTGTCGTGCCGAGGTCAATACCGTAATTTATAGTTTCCATTTGAGATTATGCTTTTTCAACGATAACAACACCTTTTTGCAGCAATACAGGAGATTGTCCTTCTTTTTTGTACACGATAGGTTTGATGACTTTCGTAATTTTCATTTTGGAAGACTCCTCTCCTACGATACTTGCTTCCACATCTGTCCGGGAATCGCTGTACGGTTCGCCTATCGGATCTTTCAGATATAATCCATCTTCTTCCAATAAAGAAAACAATCTTTGAAAATTTCGTTCAAATTTTTCGGTCAATTTTTCTTGGTCGATTTTTGATTTTAGTTCAAATATCTGGTTGAGTAGTTTGGTGCTGTTATCCATATCTAACAAATATAAACACGGAAAATTACACCTTTTACATTTAAAGATGTTTTTTATGAAATAGTTTAAAAAATGGTGTTGAAAATTTTCTGGGATTTTAGCACCATTTCTTTTACAAGAAATCAATAAAACGATAACCAAAATTTATGCAATCGATTGTATTTTAATCCTCCATTTGGCTAACAATGGAAATTATTGGTTTAATTTGTTCACCAAAAACAATTTGCTATGGTCTTGTCAGGAAAAAAAATCATTGCGGCTTTATTCTTTTGCTCAGTTTCAATAACCTCGGCATTTGCACAAGTACAGACAAAAAAAAATGGATTTGTTGTTTCTAATGACAAACTGACCACCAAAGTTGAATTTGTAACACAAGACATCATCCACGTTTCCAAATATCCCAAAGGAACGGATTTTAAAAATTTGGATATAGCCATAATCCTACATTCTGATAAAACCATTTCTATAAAAACTACGAATAGTAAAAATATAGTTCAATCCAATTCAAGTAGTTATTCAATATCATTTGATAAATCGACAAATAATCTTACCATTTCAAAAGGTGGAAAAATTGTTTTAAAAGAAAAGCCACAAAGCAGCATTTTGGAAAATGTTTTAGATGATGGGCAAGCTTCTTATAAAGTTTCTCAATCCTTTGCAATTACAAAAGAAGAAGCAATATACGGACTCGGTCAGCATCAAAATGGTATTGCCAATATGCGTAACCAAAGAATCTATATGCAACAAAAGAATATGGATATTGGCATTCCTTATTTGCAATCAACTATGAACTATGGATTATTTTGGAACAATGCCAGTGCGACGAACTATAGTGATACATTGAATACAATTACGTTGCAGTCTGATTTTGGAAAAGGTATTGACTATTACGTCATATTGGGCAATAGTTCGGATAAAGTGATGGAAAACTATGGAAAACTTACAGGAACACCTCCTATGTTGCCTTTATGGAGTTTTGGATATATACAAAGCAAAGAGCGCTATCAAAGTCCAGAAGAAATGCTTGATGTATTTAAGAAATATCGTACATTACAAGTTCCATTGG
>QFOI01000445.1 GCA_003241175.1 Pseudopedobacter saltans | reverse complement strand
ACGAAGAATATCATCCTCAATGGTATTCCATCAATGAATTGCCACACTTGATTATTGATCACGACCAAATGGTCAATATGGCCAAAGAAAGATTACGTTACAAGGCTGCATTACATCCCTTATTGTTTGAATTGTTGCCTAGTAAGTTTACGATTCCACAGTTGCAGCAATTGTACGAAGAGGTTTACAATACTAGTTTTGATAAGGGAAATTTCAGTAAGAAAATTCTTTCGACTGGACTTTTGGTCAAACTAAAAGAAAAGGATAAGCTATCATCCAAAAAAGGAGCATTCTATTTTAAAGTGGATAAGAAAAAATATAGTGCGGGCTTTAAATCTTTCTTGAATTTTGTCCATAAGCCTAATTTGAAATAGTTACGATCGACTATATAAAAGAATCGTTATTTTTGTAACGCTTATTTATTTTAAGAAAAATTTCAATTACATATGAAAAAAAGTGTCTTGCCATTGTTAGGCTTTATCTGTCTAATTGCGTCCTGTAAAAATGATCCAAAAGGAGAAAAGAGTGCTAATGATTCTAGTATAGTAACCAATACACAATCCTTAAAAATAAACGATTGGGGAACTTATGACAATAAGCCGGTGTTTGAATATGTTTTGACTAATGGAAAAGGTTCGGTTGTGACCTTGTCGAACTATGGCGCTACTGTTACAGGTTGGACTTTTCCTGATAAGGAAGGTAACAATAGCCAGATCGTCATTGGTTTTGATAGTCTTTCAGGTTATTTGCAGCATCCACCTTATTTCGGTGCTACTATTGGACGCTTTGGCAATAGAATCGCAAAAGGTAAATTTAAATTAGAAGGTAAAGAATATACGGTTGCTACCAATGACGGTGCTAATCATTTGCATGGCGGAAAAATTGGTTTTGATAAAGTGATATGGGAGGCGATTATACCGGATAGCACAAAGCCTGCTATTGATTTTCATTATGTTTCAAAAGATGGAGAGGAGGGGTATCCTGGCAATCTTGATGTTACAGTTCATTATGTATTGACGGATGACAATGAACTGAAAATTACCTATGATGCGACAACGGACAAACCTACCATCATCAATATGACTAATCATTCTTATTTTAACCTTTCCGGTAATTTGGAGAATACGGTTCTTGGTGAGACATTGCAGATTAATGCGGATAAATACACACCTGTTTCTAATCTTATTCCGACTGGGCAACTATTGTCTGTTAAAGGTACACCTTACGATTTTACGACACCACATACTATTGGAGAAATGATTGCGAAAACCGATAGCTGCTACGACCATAATTTTGTATTGAATACAAATGGTGATATAAGCAAACCTGCGGCGGTATTGAGTGATGCAAAAACTGGTCGTGAATTAACGCTTTACACCACCAATATTGGTGTGCAAGTGTATACTTCCTGTTATCTAAAAGGCGAATATACAGCTCACAATAACCAAAAAACAGTAAAGTTTGCCGCTGTTACTTTGGAGACTCAACATTATCCAGACGCTCCAAACCAACCGACTTTTCCTTCGGTAGAATTAAAACCTGGTGAAAAATACCATCAGGAAACTATTTACAAGATAGCATTGAAGAAATAATATACAGATAAACCCGTTGTGCATTTAGAGGATTTTTTCATTAATTCGGTACTTAGATTGCTTCACTTCGTTCGCAATGACGTTTGACTGCTCATCGTATTTCAACAAAAATGTCTGTCATTGCGAGGAAGAATGACGAAGCAATCTCTTATTTTCTCTAATTGTTTTCCTAAATGCACAACGGGTTACAGATAAATAATTGGATCGGTAAAAGGTGAAGTTATGCTTCACCTTTTCTTTTGTGGGATTTGAGTATTTTTTAAACGAAGAAATATTTCTTGAACTAGTTCAATTTCCAGCGGTTTTATTGGTTATAGCTTTGTGTCAACAAAAAAGGAAATAATATGAACAACAGAATACAAGGATTGCACCACATTACCGCAATCGCTAATGATGCACAAAGAAACCATGATTTTTATACCAATATACTTGGTTTAAGACTGGTAAAGAAAACAGTCAATTTTGATGACCCGGGAACATATCATTTTTACTATGGTAACGAAACTGGAACGCCTGGAACTATATTGACATTTTTCCCTTGGGAAGGGATTGGAAAAGGTAAAAACGGAACGGGTATGGCCACCGAAATTGCCTATGCAGTTCCAGAAAATAGTTTCGAATTCTGGAAAGAAAGATTTACCCAATTTGATGTGAAACAAGGTGAAATTACAGAACGTTTTGGAGAACTTTATTTACCATTCTCAGATCCTGATGGTTTACAGTTGACATTGGTTGCACCTAAAAAAGGAGATGGTAGGACCGCTTGGACAACGAAGGATGTGTCCTCTGAAGTTGCTACAAAGGGTTTTTACAATACAACATTGACATTGAGCCAATTAGCACCAACCGCGAAAGTATTGACGGATATATTTGGTTACACACAAGTGGAACAAGAAGGAAATCGTTACCGTTTTGCTACTGACGCTATTGAAAATGCTTCCGTCATTGACGTTCTTTTGGATGAGAAAGGATCTAACGGCGTTGGTCGTGCGGGTACAAATCACCACGTGGCTTTTCGTGTGGAGAATGATGATATCCAGATGGAATTTAGAGAAAAGATTTTGAGTGCTGGTTTGCAGATTACGCCAAAAATCGATAGGGACTATTTCTACTCCTTGTATTTTAGGGAACCAGGTGGCGTTTTGTTTGAAATCGCTACAGATAATCCTGGATTTACGGTAGATGAACCTTTGGCTGAATTGGGCTCTGGATTAAAACTACCACAACAATACGAAGGAATTCGTTCAGATATAGAAAAAGTATTACCTAAACTTCATGCTTAAATTTGTTCGTTATGATTAATATTCAAATGGAATTGGGTGCTCTGAACAATGGTTCATTAAACCTATATGAGGATAATGTGAAAG
>QFOI01000444.1 GCA_003241175.1 Pseudopedobacter saltans | reverse complement strand
GATCTAAACTATGATGCGCAAAAAAATACTTTAACTATTGGAGATAGAAATGGGTCTTATGAAGGGATGAAAAAAGAAAAAACTTTCAATATTCAATTGATTAAAGAAAATGGACAAAAAATTGAAAAGCAACTTCCTTATTTCGGAAAGAAAATGGTCATTTCCTTATAGCATTTTAATATTCCAGAATATCATTTTGCATAGTCAAACTGTCAATCAGTAAGAGTTTGTTTTTCCAGAAACAATCGCCAAGTATATATCTAATAACCATTTGAGAAAGATATATGCCAATTAATCCTGGGACAGTACCAAGTACGCCATTGTCATTACAATCTGGTACATCTTTGGGGTTAGGAGGTTCTGGAAACAAAGATCGTAGATTTTTGCCTCCATCAATATTGAAAAATGCAACTTGTCCTTTGTAGTCCAAAATTGTTCCGTAAGCGAGCGGTTTACGCAGATGTGCACAGATGTCGTTGATAAGATATCTTGTATGAAAATTGTCAGTTCCATCCAATACAATATCATATTTTTCAATGGTCGTTGCTGCATTGGAAGCGCCCATTTTTTCTGTAAAATATTCTAATTGTACATGAGGATTTTGTAATTGCAGTTTGCGGACAGCCACTTCGGATTTCCATTCTCCAATATCCTGCTCATCATACAAAATTTGTCGATGTAAATTCGTCAGCTCTACTTTATCAAAATCTACAATCCCAATTTTACCTATTCCAGCAGCTGTCAAATATTGTAACGCCGGACAACCGATTCCTCCAGCTCCGATGACCAATATACTTGTTTCTTTGAGCTTGACTTGACCTTCTCGATGAAAGCCATCTAAAATCATTTGACGCAAATAGCGCTGGAATTCTTCCTTTTTGAAATCAACCATAATCTTAACTAGAATATATATTTTCCCAATCTTTCCAAACGGGTTCATAACCCTTGGAACGTATGATTTTTGCTATATCGTTGCCACTTCTTTCGTCTGAAATTTCAAATTGTTCCAATGATTGTGGAGCTACCCTATAACCTCCAGGATTTGTTTTAGAACCTGCACTCATACTGGTTATTCCCAATGGGATTATGTTGTCTCTAAAAATTTCTTTTTCTCGTGTGGATATTGAAATCTCTACATTTTCGTCAAAGAGCCTATAAGCACATATCAATTGAACCAATTCTTTGTCTGACATAAATTGGTTAAAATTAGGTTGTGTGTGGTTTTCAAGTTTTTCAATGGGACGTAATCTTGGAAATGATATAGAGTACTTCGATTGCCAATAGGTACGTTTTAAATATTGAAGATGCATTGCTGTGAAAAAACAATCTGTACGCCAATCTTCCAAGCCAATCAAAGAGCCCAATCCAATTTTGTGGATACCAGCCAACCCAAGACGATCTGGGGTTTCTAGTCTAAACTCAAAATTGGACTTTTTGCCTTTAGGATGATATTGTTTGTACGTTTCGGCACGGTAAGTTTCTTGGTAGACGAGTACAGTATGGAGCCCTGCATTTTTTAACTGAAGATAATCCTCTATTTCTAAGGGTTGCACTTCCATCTGTATATTGGAAAATAAGGGTTTTAGGAGCCGGATGGCATTTTCCAAATAGGCAACACCAACGGTTTTGTTGGATTCTCCGGTGACAATAAGAATATGCTCATATCCCAAACTTTTTATATAATGTGCTTCCCTTAAGATTTCGCTATCGGATAGTGTCCTTCTCGGAATTTTATTGTCTAGGCTAAACGCGCAATACGTACAGATATTTTGACATTCATTGCTAAGATATATTGGCAGATACATTTGTATCGTTTTTCCAAACCTCTTTTGAGTTAGCCGTTGACTTAGCAAGGCCATAGGTTCTAGATATTGCTGGGCTTCAGGAGATATCAATGCCTTAAAATCCTCTAGATTCCTATTTTCTTTATGTAATGCATTCTCTATGTCAATATGGTTTTTGGAAAGAATCGACTCTAAAGTATGGTTCCAGTTTTGTTGGAGAAAAATATCTGTGAACATTATCTAAAGTTTAATTCATGTCTAAAAAAGAAGTTAATGGACTAGATGCTTTTGCCAATATCGATTTCTCAGGAAGGCCTGCTTTATAGGCCTGTCGTCCAGCGTCCACTGCTTTTTTAAATGCTTCAGCCATTGCAATAGGATCTCCAGCGACAGCAATTGCTGTACTGACAAGTACCGCGTGCGCACCTAATTCCATAGCTAATGCGGCATCTGAAGGCGCACCAATACCTGCATCTACAATGACTGGAACCCGGCTTTGCCTAATGATAATTTCAAGAAAATCCTTTGTTTTAAGACCTTTGTTAGACCCGATAGGCGCACCTAAAGGCATAACGGCAGCAGTCCCAACATCTTCCAGTCTTTTACAAAGTACAGGATCTGCATGTATGTAAGGTAAAACGACAAAACCTTGTGCCGCTAATTTCTTTGTAGCTTTTAGTGTTTCAATAGGGTCTGGTAAAAGGTAATTGGGATCTGGATGTATTTCCAATTTTACCCAGTTCGTACCAAATGCTTCTCGAGAAAGTTGCGCAGCCAAAATGGCTTCTTCTGCATTGCGAGCACCGGATGTATTTGGTAAAAGTTGGATGTTTCCTGATCGGGAGAAACCTATCAAGTCATCATCTTTTTCATGGCGTTCAATTCTTTTCAATGCAACGGTCACTAATTCGGTTCCTGCGGCATGGATTGATTTATTCATCAGTTCTGTCGAGCCGAACTTTCCGGTACCCAAAAATAGTCTTGATTTGAATTTTTTATCTGCAATTGCTAGCATGTCTTACTTGTTTTTAATTCAAAATTTGGTTGATTCTTTGCCAATCATTTTTACTTATAGTCTGTATTAAACTGGAAATGGCAATTCCGTCTATCCCGATTTCCTTCAATAAGTCAACATCATTTACATTAACGCCTCCTATTGCATATATTGGAATCTTTA
>QFOI01000443.1 GCA_003241175.1 Pseudopedobacter saltans | reverse complement strand
AATATTTTCAGCTACAATAAAGGATTTATTTTTCCAAAAATAATAAGTCGCTGAAATATGGCCGTTTAGGCGTGTATTTGTCATTCATTAGAAAAAATCCTTTTTTGTATCTTGCCAAGCCTTCCCAGTTGTAAGCCCAATATTGGAAAGGCAAATCTGCAAAAGATTTAAACGTGAATCGATTATCTTTTTCCTTTATCTGAACTATACGACAATAGCTTCTGATATTTGCCTTTGCGTAAGAATGATAGGCTTTTTGTAAAGAATCCTTGTTCCCTTTGAATGCATCGGAACTTGTTACATAAGGTGCGTGCATGAAACTATAATTGGGATCATTTTCGGGAACTCGGTAAATTGTATCTCCGCCGCCACCTTGATAGAAATAATTGATACCCCAATAGCAGTTTGCTTTTTTATCCCAACTCACGTCCGTAATTCTAAATGGAATTTTCTCTATTGGAATACGTTGTAGACTTGCCGCATCCAGTGACAAATCAGCCATAACTACATAGTTGCCATTATTGAAATAGTTGTATTCAAAAAAAGCATAGACATTACCATCTTTAATTTCCATAGATTCAAAGCCAGTATTGTAAATATGTTTTCCGTTTTCGTCTTTAGGTTTGGCTATCGCCAAAAAAAGTTGTGTGTTCAGTAGAATGGTAGAATCGATAAGTTCACCTTTTATAATGTAGCAACTATCGGAAGGCGTATTGGTTTCGATAGAAAAATAGTAGGTGTTACCGCAAATAGCCATCGCTTCCAAGCCTTCGTAGACTTGATTTCTACTTTCCAATATATCCGAAATAGTATCCAAACCAATCAATGCAATTCGATAAAAAGGAGGGACATAATTGGAATCCTTTATTGCTTTATCAACATCACGCAAACTTGCAAATGCAATATACGCTGGACTCTTGTCTTCTATCCGACATTCACTCATTAAGTATAAGCTACCATTGTCAATATACAAACTAGAAAACTGATTATCATAATAAGATATATCAGATGGCAATTTTATTTTTCTTACTTTAAAAGAATCCTGTGCAACGGACTGTAAGCACAGGATTGTCAATATAAGACCAAGAAGTAAATGATTCTGTTTCAAAAGTTTCGTCTATTTTTTTGTTCCCAATAGAAATTCTTTTGGATGCTTTTTTTCCAATAGATTTTGTACAAAATAATCCCAACGACGACGCATCATGTAATAAGTGTACTCTCCATATCCGTGTGCACTGTTTGGGAAAACAATCAAGTCATAATCCTTATTGGCTTTTTCCAATGCCTCGATAACTAAAAAAGCATTGTAAGGAGGCACATTGTCATCCATCAATCCGTGAGCTATCAATAGTTTTCCTTTTAGGTTCTTGGCATACAGTTGATTGGCTTGCGCAGCATAATCCACATTTTCAGCCAGGCCATTGTATCTTTCACCCCAATCGTCTTCGTAGTTTCTGTTGTCGTGGTTACCAGATTCGGAAATTCCGACTTTGAAAAAATCTGGATATTTGAACATAGCACAGGCTGTTGCAAAACCTCCACCAGAATGCCCCCACATACCCACTCTGTTGGTGTCAATGGCGTAGTTTTTGGATAGTTGGCGAATGGCTGCAACCTGATCAGGCAGAGTATTTATGGACATATTGCCATAACTCATATCGTGATAAGATTTGGAACGGTATGGATTGCTTGTTCCTTCCAAAACCAATACGTAAGCACCGAGTTCCGCTAAAGAACCGTTATCGTTTCGGGAAGCGGCAAAAGCCCAATTGCCAACACTTCCGCCTTGCGGACCAGGATAAATGTAGTCTATAATAGGATATTTTTTCCCTGCAACTATATTGGAAGGTTGGAACAACAGACCATAAACATCTGTAACGCCGTCTCCCGCTTTTAACTTAACAGGTGTTGGCGCTTTCCATCCTGTTGCTTCCAAACGAGAAATGTCTGCTTTTTCCAAATCCATTATTTTGCTTCCGTCTATTTTTCGTACTAATGCAACTGGAGGAACATTAGGTTGAGAATATTGATCAACAAAACTTTGTTCGTCTTTAGATAATGTAATGCTGTGTGTTCCTATTTCAGGTGTTAAGTTTTTGAAATTTTTACCAGAAAAATCAATGGAACAAAAAGACTGGAAATAAGGATTTTCCTTTTGTAAGCCTGCAGCAGTGAAATACAGTTTTCTGTTCTTCTCATCTACCTTAACAAGATCGGCCACTAACCAATCACCTTTAGTGATTTGGTTTTTCAATTTGCCGGTTTTGGCATCATACAAATAAAGATGTCCCCAATTGTCCCTTTCAGAATACCAAAGGATCTCATTGGAGGCTGGAAGATAACGCCAGTTGATGGCTTTACGTCCGGATTCAAACTGAGTGGGTACTGTCTCTTCAAATACTTCACGGACAGAACCGTCCTTAGTATTGGCTATTCTGAACTTTTCGTTTTTGTGATCTCTCGAAGTGGAAACAAATGCAAATTCCGAACCGTCTGGATTCCAGTCAATATCATCAAAAGTACCACTACTCGCAACATCGTCACTCAAAGTTCCTCTATGGAAATCTGGTTTAACTTGTATGGGTGTTACTTTACCAGTTTCAATATTGATAACAACTCTGTGAAGCATAGCGACTACTGAATCGCCTGGCAAAGGATATTTCCAGGCCATCAATTTCGGATGACCTACATTGGTAGAAACAAGATACATGTCACCAACATTTCTTTCGTCTAATTGAAATGTTGTGATTTGTTTGGAATCGGGAGACCAACGCAAGATGGGCGCTTTGCTATGTTTCCAACCAGCATTGTCGGTTGCATAGCCAAAATTTTTAACACCATCAAATGTCAATTGTTTTTTGACCTTTGTTTTAGCATCTTCTATCCAAAGATTATAATTGTCGATATAAGCCAATTTACTACCATCGGGAGAAGACACTGTGGGATATGCTCCCATATTGAATCT
>QFOI01000442.1 GCA_003241175.1 Pseudopedobacter saltans | reverse complement strand
CTAGTCTTGTAATCCTTGACGTTTCTTGTGACGATAATTTTTATCTCTTTTTCTTGTTGAATCGAAAAATTTTGAAGCGCATCTTCGAAGTCTTTGAATTCAGAGTTTAATGCATCCAAAACCGCAGCCTTGGTGGTTGTAGCTACCTCAAGAAAATTCATTAGCAATTTTATTGTTTCAATAACCTTTTCGTGCTTGGCTGTTTTCCTGAGTAGGTAATAGATATTGCTCAACATGATTGAAGTTACAAATCCATTAATAATTCCTTTTTCGCACAGACTTAAAATGTGAGATGCCTCTTCTGAAAATGGCTGCCTGTCAAACAGAAAGTCCAGAATGACATCTGTGTCTATCAATATATGCTTCATTATAGGTATTTTTCAGATAAACGATTAGCCAATTCCTTTTTGTGATCGAAATCTTTAGGCATTTTGAATGAACCTCTTAAAGCTTGTAATTTTGGAGAGGCTTTTTCATGATTTTCCTGTTCAAGTTCCCCATTGGTTAGTACCTTAAGATAGTTTTCGATCAAGTCTGAAAGGCTTCTTTCCTTTCTACGTGCATACTTTTTTGCTTTTTCTATGACAGATTGTTCTATGGTTAATGTTAATTTAGTATTCATTATTCCTAATTTAAACCAAAGATACAAAATTATACGTGTATAATTTACACGTGTGTTGCGGGTTTACATAAATATATAACACAATTCTGACCATCGCCAACACTCTTTTTCTTAATTTTGCAATATGACAATAGACGAGCAACAACAGGAGATAGTAGAGGATTTTGAGTTTTTGACGGATTGGATGGACAAATACGAAATGATTATTCAGTTAGGTAAGGAATTGCCGCTGATAGATGAACAATACAAAACAGAACAATACATCATCAAAGGTTGTCAGTCACAGGTTTGGGTACATGCGGATTATAGGGATGGTAAACTTTATTTCACTGCCGATAGTGATGCGATTATTACCAAAGGGTTGATCAGTATGATTATCAAGGTTTACTCTGGGCATACGCCCGACGAAATCCTCAACACGGATTTGTATTTTATAGATAAAATTGGTTTACACAGCCATTTGTCGCCAACACGTTCCAACGGTTTGGCTTCGATGGTGAAACAAATTAAAGAATATGCTTTCGCTCTTCAAAAACTGGAACAAAAGTAAACAAGATCCCAATTCTAGATGTTCTTCACAACCTGAAAACAACAGTCAGATGAGGGAAGAAAAGAAAGGAGAAGTCACAATGGAAGATCAAGAAAAGAAACCAGAAGAACAAAAAATTATCGGTATCGAAAATGCCGTTTCCTTACACCATGACGAGACCCCTCGTGATGAAGACATGGTATTTATGGGAAATGAAGGCCTATTGATTGTCGATAAGATAGAGCTTGCTCTACACACCGTATATGACCCAGAGATTCCTGTTAACATTATGGAATTAGGATTGGTTTACGATATCGATATCAAAGAAGATAATGCTGTATTCATTACCATGACTTTGACCGCCCCTGGATGTCCTGTTGCGGGAGATATACTTTTGGAAGTGGAAAACAAAGTGCGTGCTATTGAAGGAGTCACTGATGTGCATGTACAATTGACTTTTGAACCACAATGGACAAAAGACATGATGTCCGAAGAAGCCAAATTGGAACTTGGATTTCTGTAGGTTTATTTTAGCATTTCACAACTCATATTTCTTATTTTGTATAAGGCGGTTACGATTATTTTTATAGCGTGTTTTTTGGTGTATTTACCTTTTTCAAGGATACCAGATGTTTTTGACAGTGTCAAAGCGGATGGTGTTGTTGTCAACCATTTGGATTCCATTTCTGGTAAAAACAAACCTTTTGTCCAATATACTTCCAACGACAAAAAAGTTCATTTTTTTGATCCATCTTATCTTTTCCTACAATATAAAGAAGGAGAAAAAGTTGCAGTGATATACGAAGAATCACATCCAGATAAGGCTGCTGTGGACCGTATTTGGGGATATTGGGTGAGTTGGAAAGAGATATTGAGTTGTGTGGTTATTTATTTCCTGTTGTTTCAACTGTCCTTGGCAATGACAAAAAATCCTGCTCCAGAATCTGAAAAGGAGCAGGAAGAATATAATAATCGCCCTTATAAGAAAAGGACAAAGTATAACGGTAATACTTTCTAAAACAACTAAATATTGGACTTAAGCCTCACCTAAATCCTCAACTACAAGAGCGAACTTGGTGAAGTAGATATAAAATCTTTCTTTCTAGCCCTTCTCCTTTAAGAGAAGGGTTGGGATGAGTAAAAACTTAAAAGAGTTTATAACCCAATCCAAACTGAAAGTTTTGTGAACGCCATTTTTCTTGTGTTGTCACATCATTGATTTTCGTAATTCCAATTACATATCTTCCATAGATACGAAATTTACTCAAGTTGAGTTGTAAACCACCAACAGCCGCAACATCGCCACCTTTGAAAGCATCTTTTCCCGTTGTTACCAGGTTGTCGCCTTTGGTTGTATTGATGCTGAATTGTGGGCCTACTTGAAACGTTACTAAATCGCTTGTATTGATATTCAACAGTACTGGAATACTTAGATAATTAAGATGTGCTTTAAGATTTGGTTTCAATATGTTTCCAAATTGGGCGTCACTGGATGTCATTGTTTTCGTATTGGTCTGTGAAAAGATTATTTCCGGTTGGATACCTATTTTTTCACTAACGTCCAATGTTGCCCAAGCACCAGCTTGATATCCCCATTCAAAACCATCCTTGAAAGACTGACCACTGATTTTTCCTAAGTTAGGACCAGCTTTTAAACCAAAATGGAAACTTTGTGCTTTGGCAAAACTGAGTGCTAAAAGACAACTTGCCGTAATAAATAATTTTTTCATCGTAAAACTTTTACATTAAGCCACAAAAAATGCTCCAAAAAAGTTTGTGGCTATTGTTTTGATAATAGAAATTGGCAGTAAAAATA
>QFOI01000441.1 GCA_003241175.1 Pseudopedobacter saltans | reverse complement strand
TCATGCCCTAAACTAAACAAAGCCGGTAATTCATAAGCCCTATTGGAAAGTTCGCGTACTGTATTGTAAATCTTAACTTTCAGTCCAAGTTCGTGTGCGCTGTCAATATAAGATTTCATCTCTTTCGTTTTGACAAAAGGATAGTTGATATATGGATTGATTGGCGTTCCTTGATGTATATTGACGACAGTTGCACCCAAAGCCTTTACAGTATCCACATTCAAATATTTGTGAACAAATCTAGAAGACCATTGAAAATCCGTATTGATGGGATGAAAAGGCGTCACTATCAGTCTGAAATTGTAGTAGAGTGTATCACCTTTTTTCATTTCTCTCTCACCACTATAACTATTCACTAAGACCGAACTGCCTTTTTTGAAAATATCAATTCCACCTTTGGTTCCATTTCCCCATGATTGAGGCAGTATCAAAGGTTTTTGCAAATAAAAATTAGTATTCAATGGGCGTGAATAATGCTGATCTCTCAATGAAAATTGCAAACCAGAATTAACAGTTCCAACCCAAGCGCCATCTTGATTTTTCTTGGCGACATCCCATTTCCATTGTACGGTATCTTTACGATAACCGCCTTTATAACCAAGCCCCATCAAGTATTCGGCTTTTTCTGGCGCGATGGGTAGATGTAGGTCAATATCCTTCAAAGAAATATCCTGCAATGCAATGACCTTAACGGTATAGTCCAAGAATCCGTCAAACTCCATTTGAGCTTCGATATCCATTTTGATATCGGAAGATGTATTGGACGTTTTCCAAGCAATAGTGCCCGCACTTTTTTCTGTAAAATCGATTTTGGAGTTATCGAATTTGATTTCTTTTCCATCCTTTTTTCTTATGTGAAAATGTACCGGCTCAACGAGTAATTTGTTTTGAGAAGTATCAATATCCGTCATTTCTTGATTGAAGTGTGTGGTAATCTGTTCAGGAAAACCCGTCTTGGCAATAGTGACAGTTCTTCCTAACAATTCTACTTTATTGCCCACCAATTTTAGATCTGCATAAGGCGTAATAACGTCATTTTTTTCAGCCAAAGTAGAATTTAACCAAGAAAGGCGTGTTTGTTTCCAAGGTTCGTCCGCACCTCTATTTTTGGCAGTTTTATCCAATATGGTCAGGTTGATTGCGATGGACTTAGCAGATGCATTATTTGCCTTGACGGTAACAGTACCTTTATAAACACCAGGCAATGCATTTTCCGGAATGGCGACAGTACACCACATTGGCTGTACCTGTTTATTGGGTACATTGACCGTAAAAGTTTGAGGAATGCCAACCCAATTAACGCCTTTATTATTGATGCATTCCATTATATTTTTGGACAAAACGTGCCCTTTTGCATCTTTCAAATCCGAAAAGTCTACCACAACATTTCGTAACGTATCCAATTGAGAATAAATACCCAACTGATACGCATAATTTTCACCTTTAAGAGCCGTACCCGAAAAATTCTTTTTGATCCCAGTCTCAATCCACCTTTGAGGGAAATCGTATTTCATCCGGATTGAATTTTCTCGATCTTCCGGAAAGACGATATAGGGTTCATTTTTTTGACTTGCCAATAGACTTTTAGTTTCACTTTCAGTAGCAATTACTTCCATTGGATAAAAACTGTTGAAAGCATTTACAGACTGCAACTCCACCGCTTTGGCAGAAACATTAGCGCCGTTTTTAGCTTTAGACAACCATGCAGCATCTGCAGTATTTGTTGGTTTGTAATAAACTGCCGTCGGATAATAAGGGCTACCTTTTTGTCTGTAAGGCATATAGTAGATGTAATAATCACCAACACCTGATATCGGTTGAAAACTGATAGTACCTTGCTCTCTAGTAATGTTTTCTTGCAAAACATTCCATATTCGCTTATTGGTTTTTGCATCCACGACAAACACCATTTTTTCTTCAGGATGAAAATCTCGTCTCCTCCAAGGGACAATAACTTTTGCAACATCCGAAGGTTTATCTACACGGACGAGTATGCGATGATTACCCAAAGAATCATAAGCCCAACCTTCGGAAGCATTTGTAAATTTCATTTTTTGGGCATTAACGACTGCGAACGAACCACATAAAAGCAGTGTCAATGGAAGGATTTTCTTTATCATAAAGCGAATAATTCAGCTTGAAAATTAAACCAAAACTTCCAGTAAACCCAAGCAAACGTTTGCATTGGGATATATGCAAATAAAAAAGGACTGGAAAAAATTTCCAGCCCTTTTTAAAACTATTAAATAGAAGTTTTTTAAACCGCTTCTGCAACGACTTCTTTCACTTCTGGTATCATTCTTTTCATCATACCTTCTATACCAGCTTTTAGTGTGATCATAGAAGAAGGACAACCACTACAGCTACCTTGCATCATCAAATTTACTTTTCCTTCTTCGTAACTTTTGAACTTGATAGCGCCGCCATCCATTTCTACTGCAGGACGAACATAATTGTCAAGAAGTTCTTTGATACGCTTAACGACATCGTCATCATCCGCAGCCACTTCATTGCCGTGTTCAACTTTTATTTTAGCAACTTCGTCTTCCAATACGATTGGAGAACCGCTTTCGATATAATCCTTCAAAAATTGCTTAACAGTTGGAATAACATCCTGCCAATCTTCTGTATCCGCACTCTTAGTCAAAGTGACAAAATTACTAGCAATAAACACGCTTTTTATGAAAGGAAATCCGAAAAGTTCCTTCGCCAATGGAGAAGCTGAAGCATTGGTTTCATCTTGAAAATCAATACTTTTTCCAGGATATAAAAGTTTGTTTGCCACAAACTTCATTGTTTCTGGATTAGGAGTCATCTCCGTATATATGCTTATAATCTGGTTTCCGGTTGTCATCATAATTATTTAAAATTTCCAAAAGCAAAGATAAACCATTTAATTATAAGAAATGATCATTTTTGCCGCATTACATTTTTCTACCAAAAAATGACTAAGCTTCAAGGCGCTGATCGT
>QFOI01000440.1 GCA_003241175.1 Pseudopedobacter saltans | reverse complement strand
CCTGCAACAGCAATACTGCAATAATTCCAATAAAACTTTTTATCCTTTGCTTCTTCATGATGGTCTCTATTAATCTAATGTAAAGGTAAGGAAAGTATCATTTTTTGGTAGGAAGAATTTTAGAACCATCATTTGCAAAAAGAATAAGGCTATCTGGGACATAAATTGAATGTAATCGATTGTAAAATAAATAGTACAACAAAAACCATAAAAGACAAACGATTGCGTTTGTTGTTTTGTTTTTTTCCAAGTTCGAATTCTTATTTTAGTCTTGGATTTTAGCCTATTATTCTTAAAAAACTATAAAACTGACTAATGAAAAACTATAAAAAGTAAAACTGTGTAGAGTGTGATTTATTTGCATGCCGGTTACCAATTATTTAAAAATCACATCTATTTTGAAAGAAAGTTTATTGACAAATTTTAATTAGAGACTATTGATTATGAGTAAAACCATTTTTAAAAGAAAAATTTGGGTATTTGTTTTTATATTGACAACCCAAATAACCGCAATTACGCAAGTTCGAGGACAGCTAAAGGCTAAAGGTAATTTTGTAACTGTTGTGGGTACTGTTACTGACTCCGCAAATGCAATAATTGAAGGTGTTAGTGTATCTGTAGAGAACAATAATAAACTAGGTACAACCACGGATGTCAATGGAAAATTTGTATTGGATGTTCCAGTTGGATCTACACTTGTTTTTAAAGGGTTAACGTACAACGACTATATGTTTCCTGTTCCTGAAACTCTAGATAGCACTATAGTCATTGTTTTGAGTGCGAAGAAAGTAGACGCTGCGGATGAAGTTATAGTAGCAGCCTACGGTAGAAAGCAACTTAAAGAATCTAATGTTGGAGCTGTAACAACGATTAAACCAAGTCAACTTAAAATTCCTGCGAGTAATCTTACCAATGCGTTAGCAGGACAGATTGCTGGTATTATAGCTTATCAACCCGGAGGTCAACCTGGTTATGATAATTCCCAATTTTTTATCCGTGGAGTTACCACTTTTGGGTATAGTTCTAGTCCATTGATTTTGATAGACAATATTGAATCCACTTCACAGGATTTGGCAAGATTGCAAGTCGATGATATAGAATCGTTCTCAATACTCAAGGATGCAGGATCTACATCCCTCTACGGGTCAAGAGGAGCTAATGGTGTCTTGCTTATTACCACAAAGAAAGGAAAGGAAGGCAGGGCTAATTTATATGGACGGTTTGAAAATGCTTTCTCTTCCCCTACCAAAAATATAAAATTAACGGACCCTATCACCTATATGAACAACTATAATGAGGCTCTCATTACAAGAGATCCGACCGCTAGTCCACTGTATGATGCAAATAAAATTATAAATACAGAGCGTTCTATAGCGAATGCTCCCGGAAGTAATCCTTATGCATTTCCCGCAGTCGATTGGTTAAATATGCTTTTCAAAAGCCATACAAGCAATCAAAGAGCTAATCTAAGTGTAAGAGGCGGCGGAGCCGTTGCCACATACTATGTGTCTGGTTCCTACAATGTAGATAATGGGATCTTAAAGGTAAGCCCAGTAAATAATTTTAATAATAATGTTAAACTTCAGAATTATCAATTTAGATCTAATGTGGATGTCAATCTTACTAAAACTACCATTCTTTCTTTGAAAATAAATGGTGTTTTTGATAATTACAATGGACCCATCACCACTGACCCATCCGGTGCGACTGATTTATATAGCCAAATAATGCATACCCCATCTGTACTATTCCCTGCTTTTTTTCAGCCTGATTCAGCTAATACTTATACCAAACACGTTCTTTTTGGAAATTATAGCTTAAATGGAACTAACAATGTTTCCTTTGTTAATCCTTACGCCAATTTACTTAAAGGATATTCTCAATTTACTAGATCAAATATTAATGTACAAGTAGATCTTAGTCAGCAATTGGATTTTATTACGCCGGGTTTAAAGTTTTCAGGAATATTCTCCACGCAAAGAAATTCTTATTATTCCGCCACAAGACAGTATAACCCATTTTATTATCAATTAAATACGTATGATCCTATTAATAATACCTACACTTTAAATTGGCTAAACAATGTAGCTGGTCAAGCGACGGAATACCTCAATTATTCTGATGGAGGAAAAACTGTAAGTTCTCAAACCTATATGCAGGGCATTCTAAGTTACGATAAGACATTTGGATTGAGCACGGTGAGTGCTACAATGGTTGGATCGAGGCAAGAAATTTTAAATAGTGCATTGAATCTTTATGCATCGGACGGGGTAACGCCAATCAATACCCCTTTGGTAGCGTCCTTACCTTATAGAAATGTAAGTTCATCTGGCAGACTTTCATATACCTATGATAGAAGGTATTCTATCGAGGGTAGTTTTGGGTACAATGGTAGTGAAAGGTTCTCGGCAAAGCATCGTTGGGGCTTTTTTCCGACTATTGGAGGCGCTTGGAATGTATCCAATGAGGCTTTTTGGGGAGAAGGTGTAAAACATATCTTATCTCGATTAAAGATTAGAGGTACGTATGGATCGGTTGGTAACGATGCATTGAGTAGTTTGCGATTTTTCTATTTATCTTCTATCAATCTAAATACAGGCAGCCCTGCATCTTTTGGAACTGAAAATTTATACTCTCGGGGAGGTGTAAATACCATAGCATATCCAAATCCAGACATTACTTGGGAAACATCTCGACAGGGCAATCTAGGAATTGATATGACTTTCTTAAATAGTTTAAATATCACAATAGATTTATACAAACAACATAGATTCAATATTTACCAAACGCGTGTTGTACCGCAGGCGCTTGGGTTAGAAGCTGCCGTTGCTGCAAATTTGGGTAGTGCAAATACTAAAGGGATGGATGTACAAATGGATTATAGCAAACCTGTTGTGCATTTAGACAATATTTATTTTTAGATTGTTTAAATTTCGTTTAAAAACCTTTTTGTTTAAGAACTGAATGATAGTGGTAGCGGTTAT
>QFOI01000439.1 GCA_003241175.1 Pseudopedobacter saltans | reverse complement strand
GCAGAGAATTAAAAGGATATTGCAAACTCGTTATATGAAATATTATTATAGACTGATTTTGATTATAGCACTTTTAAGTGCAAGAATAACATATGCTCAATATGTTTCGGCTCCTTCCATGCACATGCCCAATTATTCAATTAATGGTTATGGCTCAGCTATTTTTGCTAAACGTTTGAAAAATGCTAAACTTACCTATGTAGTTGATCGAAAAGAGGGTGGAAGATATACTGGGACTGGCAAGATGATTGTTTCTAATGACACTGCATTTCTTGAATTGAAAAGTTATAGTGGCAGTAAAACAAATATTTATCCATCTGAAACTGTGGCTATAAGTTGCTATTATTCTGAAGACGGAAAGATAGACGGTTTCCCTTTTGAAGGCACATGGTTATTTCCTTCTGATTACGGTGAGAAAATCAATTTATACACGGCATTGTACAAAAAGAAGTCTGAGCCATCAGCTTTTAAATTAGTGAATAGTGATGAGCTGATAACTATTAATAAGGAAAGTGTTATGAAGTTAGTAAATGGAGATGAAGCAGCAAGAAAGTTAATAGATGATAATAAATTGTATGAAGCTCTACAAAAATACGATGGAAACCTAAAAAACAAGAAAAAGTAATACAATGCTCGATATACAATACATACATCATATTGCAATCATCACGGACGACTATGAAAAAAGCAAGAAATTCTATACGGAAATTTTAGGTTTTGAGATAGTGCAGGAAGTTTTTCGTGCAGAAAGAAATTCTTACAAACTGGATTTGGCCATAAAAGGAAAATATCAGATTGAGTTGTTTTCTTTTCCAGACTATAAGGAAAGAGCAAGTCAACCAGAGGCAAAAGGCTTGCGGCATCTAGCTTTTGCAGTTTCGGATGTAGAAAGTTCGATTACTTTTTTGCGTAGTAAGGACGTGGATGTGCAGGATGTTAGAGTTGATGAGTATAGTGGACGGAAGTTTACATTTTTCTATGATCCGAATGGACAACCGTTGGAATTGTACGAAGTATAGGCGGTAAGTGATCGGCCGTCCGTAGTTAGTCATTGGTAGGAATATTTAGGTGATAAAAATGGATAGTTATAGTAATCGAGTCTTCCTTCTTTTACAAGAGAAGGATCGAGGATGAGGTTTATTTAGATTTGTATCGTATTACTTATGCCCAACTTTTTAATTTTTAATTTTTACTTGTTACTTTTTTTATAAATGGCAAAAGAAGAAAAAAGAGAGATTGATTTATCGATAGATACAGGCGTACAAGGCCAATATAAATCGTGGTTTTTGGACTATGCATCTTATGTTATATTGGAACGTGCGGTGCCTGCCATCGAAGATGGTTTAAAGCCTGTGCAACGACGCATTTTGCATGCGATGAAGGAGATGGATGATGGTCGTTTCAATAAGGTTGCCAATATCATTGGGCAATCCATGCAATATCATCCACATGGTGATGCTTCCATTGGTGATGCTTTAGTCAATATGGGCCAAAAAGATTTGTTGATCGAAACGCAGGGAAACTGGGGAGATGTCCGTACAGGTGACGATGCTGCCGCGGCGCGTTATATTGAAGCGCGTCTGTCCAAATTTGCATTGGAAGTTGCTTTTAACGCCAAAACAACAGAATGGCAGTTAAGTTATGATGGTCGTAAAAACGAACCCGTTACTTTGCCTATGAAGTTTCCTTTGTTATTGGCGCAAGGTGCAGAAGGTATTGCAGTTGGACTTTCTACGAAGATATTGCCGCATAATTTTATTGAATTGTGCGATGCGAGTATCAAAGCCTTGAAAGGGAAAAGTTTTGAATTGTTTCCCGACTTCCAGACTGGTGGCATGATCGATGTATCGGAATATAGTGACGGGAAACGTGGTGGCAAGGTAAAAGTTCGTGCAGATATTGAAGAGTTGGACAAAAAAACATTGGTTATCAAAAGTGTTCCTTATGGTTGCACGACGACTTCCTTAAAAGAATCCATCATCAAGGCCAATGATCAAGGCAAAATAAAAATCAAAAAAGTAACGGATGAAACGGCTGCCAACGTTGCTATTTATGTAGAGTTGGCAAGTGGTATTTCGCCTGATATTACAATTGATGCTTTATATGCGTTTACGGATTGTGAAGTTAGCATTTCGCCGAATGCTTGCGTGATTATCGAGGATAAACCACATTTTCAGTCTGTTAGTCATTTGTTGCGCGTTTCTTCAGAACACACAAAAGGTTTGCTTGAAAAAGAACTTCAGATCAAACTAGCAGAACTAGAAAATAAATGGCACTATACCTCTTTGGAAAAAATATTTTTTGAAGAAAAAATATACAAGGAACTAGAAAAAAAATACGAAACTTGGGATGATGTTATTGCTGCTATTGATAAAGCTTTCAATCCTTTCAAGTCAAAATTGAAACGCCCAATAGAAAGAGAAGATATTCTTAAACTAACCGAAAAGCCAGTACGTCGTATTTATCGCTTGGATATTAACGAACTCAACGAACAAATCAAAAATACGGAAGAAGAAATCAAGGCTGTCCAATATGATTTGGATCATTTGACAGACTATGCGGTTAAGTATTTCGAAAATTTAAAAAAGAAATACGGTAAAGGTCGTGAACGCATGACAGAGATCAAAACTTTTGATAAAGTGGAAGCTCGTCAAGTTGTAATCGCCAATACAAAACTCTATGTCAACAGGGATGAGGGTTTTATCGGTACTTCTTTGAAAAAAGATGAATTCCTTTGTGAATGTTCTGATCTGGACGATATCATCGCCTTTACCAAGCGTGGTGTCATGAAAGTTGTAAAAGTTGCAGACAAAGTTTTCATCGGGAAAGATATTATCTATGCTGCTGTGTTCATCAAGTCTGATGATCGTACGACCTACAATATGATTTATGCGGATGGAAAGTCAGGTGTTAGTTTTGCAAAACGTTTTAATGTCACAGCAATTACGCGTGACAAAGAATATGATCTGACAAAAGGTTCAGAAAAGTCCAAAGTACTATATTTT
>QFOI01000438.1 GCA_003241175.1 Pseudopedobacter saltans | reverse complement strand
CGTCGTCTGTTTTTACTTTTCCTTTGTTCTTCGCGATTACTTCTTCAGCGATATTATTAGGTGCTGGAGTGTAATGTGAAAATTCCATAGTGGACGCTGCACGACCAGAAGACAAAGAACGCAATTGAGTTACATAACCAAACATTTCGCTCAATGGAACTTTCGCTTTGATAACCTGTGCATTGTTACGGCTGTCCATACCTTCCATCATACCACGACGGCGGTTAAGGTCACCAGTAACATCACCCATGTATTGGTCAGGCGTTGTAACCTCTACTTTCATAATTGGTTCCAACAATGTTGGTTTAGCCTTACCACCTGCGTGACGGAAACCAGCTTTAGCTGCCAATTCGAAAGACATTGCATCAGAGTCAACTGGGTGGAAGCTACCATCGAATACACGGATTTTCATGCTTTCAACTGGATATCCAGCCAATACACCTGTGCTCATTGCTGTTTCAAATCCCTTTTGAATAGCAGGAATAAACTCACGAGGAATAGATCCACCGAACAAATCATTTACAAATTGGAAAGATTTGCCTTCGTTTTCTTTCAACCATTCAGCATCAGCAGGTCCAATTTCAAATTGAATATCTGCGAATTTACCACGACCACCAGTTTGTTTTTTCAACGTTTCACGGTGAGAAATAGTATTTCCGAATGCTTCTTTGTAGGCAACCTGTGGTGCACCTTGGTTTACTTCCACTTTGAATTCGCGTTTCATACGATCCAAAATTATTTCCAAATGCAACTCACCCATACCACGTAGGATTGTCTGACCAGTATCTTCATCTGTATTAACACGCAACGTTGGATCTTCTTCAACCAATTTAGCGATAGCCATACCCATTTTATCTACGTCATTCTGAGTCTTAGGCTCAATCGCGATCGCGATAACTGGTTCTGGGATGAACATATTTTCCAATACAATTGGGAATTTTTCATCGCATAGTGTATCACCAGTTTTGATTTCTTTGAAACCAACTGCTGCACCAATATCTCCAGCTTCGATAAAATCGATTGGATTTTGTTTGTTGGCGAACATTTTCATGATACGGCTGATACGTTCGTTTTTACCGCTACGTACGTTTCTTACATAAGAACCCGCATCTAAATGCCCGGAATAACAACGGAAGAATGCCAAACGACCAACGAAAGGATCTGTCATGATTTTGAAAGCCAAAGCTGCAAATGGCGCTTTAGGATCCGGAGCACGACGTTCCTCTTTTTCAGTGTCTGGATTGATACCTACCACGTCTCCAATATCAACTGGAGAAGGAAGGTAACGACAAACCGCATCCAAGGCTGTTTGTACACCTTTATTTTTGAAAGAAGATCCACACATCATCGGGATGATGCTCAAGTCGATACAAGCCTTACGGATTGCTTCGTGCATTTCATCCTCAGTGATAGAGTTAGGATCATCAAAGAATTTCTCCATCAAGTTCTCGTCGTATTCAGCTACAGCTTCAACCAATTTAGCTCTCCATTCTTCCACGTCAGCAACCATGTCAGCTGGAACAGGAATTTCAGTGTAAGTCATACCTTCTGTGGAATCATCCCAGATGATACCTACATTTTTGATCAAGTCAACCACACCTTTGAAATCATCTTCTGCACCAATTGGCAATTGCAAAGGCACTGCATTAGCACCCAACATTTCGTGCAATTGGTTAACCACCATTAAGAAGTCAGCACCTTGACGGTCCATTTTATTGACGAAACCAATACGAGGTACGCGGTAACGGTTTGCCTGACGCCATACTGTTTCAGATTGAGGTTCAACACCGTCAACTGCTGAGAACAAAGCAATCAAACCATCTAATACACGCATTGAACGTTCAACTTCAATAGTAAAGTCAACGTGACCTGGAGTATCGATGATATTAAATCCATATTGTTTAGTATCTCCAGTAGCTTTTCCTTGTACTGTTGGGAAAGGCCATTTACAGCTTACAGCTGCAGAAGTAATGGTGATACCTCTTTCTTTTTCTTGCGCCATCCAGTCGGTTGTTGCACCACCATCGTGTACTTCACCAATCTTGTGGATCATACCTGTGTAGCGCAAGATACGCTCGGTAGTCGTGGTTTTACCGGCATCGATGTGCGCGGCAATACCAAAGTTGCGTTGTAATTTCAAGTCCGCCATAAAACGAAAAATATTTTATTTTTTATATGAAAAAGGAACTTTACTCCCAATTTCGGGCGCAAAAGTAACATTTTTTTGCTAACATTCATTCAAACTTTCTTGAAGTTTATATGATTTTTGTCACAATTGTGGACAACCATCTTAATGTACGGAGGAATCTCTCTTGTTCTTTTCTTCTCTTTGTTGCATGATTTTTCTTTCGTCAAGGTAAAAGATGGAGTCGCTTTGCGTAGAGACGTAGTATTTATTTTCCTTTTTTGTAAGGATCAATACCAATCTTGCCGGTGTCAACTTTGCCACTGATTTTTCCGATAATATCAGTGGACTAATGTACATCAAGGTGTCATAAGGCTCTTTGACTACGGCTGGTTTGTTGATGGCTAATGTAGTTGTCTGACTTCCATCCACCCAAAGATTTACTTCTCCAAAAGGCTGATTTGTCTTTGAAACAAAAAAGCTGGTCATGCTCGTGCCTCCCGGATAACGATACAATACTTCGTTGTCATTTAATGCCATAGTATAGGCCGCAGAACCACCATCTGTAAACAAGCAGAAGAGATTTTCTCCTGTTTTGTTGGTCAATGTAACAAGCGGCAATATCGCACCAGAACCATTGTATATGGAGAAAAACAAGGGAAAATTTTTAAGCCCAATAGTATCCAATCCTTTGGTTGTGTTAATACTATCATTTTCATGAAACATATTGAAAATGGTGCTGAATTCTGGATACTTGATTTGTTCAACCGTCGAAGTGGAATCCGACTGCACACTTTTTTCAGTGGGCATTTTGATATTGGATTTTTTCTTGTTGCTATTGTAGATGGCGGATATGAAAATACATAGGAAAATAATGAAACCA
>QFOI01000437.1 GCA_003241175.1 Pseudopedobacter saltans | reverse complement strand
GATGCAGATGCCTTGTTGGAAGGAGATCCAGCAGCCAAAAGCCTCAAAGAAGTAGTGAGAACCTATCCCGGCTTTTTGGCAACAGCCATTTATCGTCTAGCACATCATTTGCATGAACTGGAAGTACCATTAATACCAAGAATACTGACAGAATATGCCCATTCCGTTACTGGTATTGATATTCATCCAGGCGCTACGATTGGCGATTACCTTTCCATAGACCATGGGACGGGGGTAGTTATCGGGGAAACCACGATTATTGGAAAACATGTAAAACTTTATCAAGGAGTAACGCTGGGCGCGCTTAGTGTTGACAAGATATTGGCTAACACCAAACGTCATCCGACAATTGAAGACCATGTAATTATCTATTCTAATGCGACTATTTTAGGCGGGGAAACCGTTATTGGACACCATACGGTAATCGGCGGAAATGTTTGGATTACAGCAAGTATTGCGCCACACATGACTATCTACCACCAAGCAAACATTAAAACAATTGAAACACAATCAACAATATAAAAATGGGGAATCTAATAGATACGATAGGAAATACACCATTGGTTGAAATAACTAAATTTCACGACAACCCTAATGTGAAGATTTTTGCCAAACTAGAAGGCAATAATCCAGGAGGAAGCGTGAAAGATAGAGCAGCGTTGAACATGATACGGTCAGCATTGGAAAGAGGAGATATCAATAAAGAAACTAAATTAATCGAACCTACAAGTGGCAATACAGGTATAGCACTAGCGATGATAGCTGGTATCTATGGTTTATCTATTGAATTGGTCATGCCTTCCAACTCTACAAGAGAGAGAACATTAACAATGGAAGCTTTTGGAGCCAAAGTAACACTTCTCGACACTATGGAAATATGCCGAGACTACGCCGAAGAAAAAGCAAATGGCGCAGGATATTACATATTCAACCAGTTTGCAAATCCTGACAACTATAAGGCCCATATCAAAACAACAGGGCCCGAAATATGGAAAGACACAGATGGGAAAATCACGCATTTTGTCAGTTCCATGGGAACGACTGGAACCATTATGGGAAATTCGATGTTTTTAAAAGAAAAAAATCCCGACATACAAATAATTGGTTGTCAACCTACGCTCGATTCTTCCATTCCTGGAATAAGAAGGTGGCCAAAAGAATATTTACCCAAAATATTTGACCCCAAATGGGTGGATCAGACTATTGACATTTCTCAAACTGATGCCACCAAAATGAGCCGTGAACTGGTCAAGCGCGAAGGTTTATTCGCAGGGATGAGTACAGGAGGAGCATTTCATGCGGCACTTCAAATTGCCAATTCCATAGAAGAAGGACTTATCGTTTTTATTGCATGCGACAGAGGCGACCGATACTTAAGTTCAGATCTTTTTGGGTAAGCAAACTCTTTTTGTCGATATTTAAAATACACTAATCGGTATTAAACTTATAAGTGTAACAGCAATCCTATATTGAACTATTAATGACGCTTTATGGTTCAGTGTAGGATTGACTTTTTTTGTATAAAACGAATATGGTTCGTTTTCTTAGGCTGCCTATTGACAATCTATGCTTCAGCACATCATATAAAAGGCGGATGGATCGGATACCAATATGTGAGCAGTACAAGTACGACGACGACCTACAATGTGACCGTTTACCTATATGTAAGCTGCACGACAAGCGGACCAACCGACAAAGTTGTATTGGGTGTATTTGATGGCAGTTCTAATAGTACTGTATTAACCAAAAGTATTAACAATACTACCCATTACAACCTTACTAAGGGAACTTTCAATGCTTGTATGACCAATCCCCCTTCTATTTGTTACAACGTCTATACCTACCAAACATCTATTACGCTCAATAACAATACTGGTGGATATGTATTGGCAGTGCAAGATGCTTATAGGATTGATAACATAGCTAACATTTCCAATTCGGGGAGTACGGGTATTACTATAACAGGAACTATACCTGGTATTATTAACGGGATCAGCTATGCAAACAATAATAGTCCACAATTCATATTTCAAGATACCGCAATAGTTTGTCACAATGCTAGCATTTCCTTACCGTTTACAGCGACGGATGTCGACGGAGATTCTCTTTCTTATTCATTTACCAATGGATTAAATGTCGCTAATGCTAGTCAAAATACCTCTAGCAATACCCCTTCTGCACCACCTTACCCATCATTGACATACTTAAATGGTTTTAGTGGTCAGCAACCTCTTGGTAGTAGTGTAACTATCAATCCCACCACTGGTTTAATTTCAGGAACGGCACCGTCTACCACTGGAGAATATGTCGTCGCAGTGTATGTAAAAGAATGGCGTAATGGCGTCTTAATCGACTCCATCAAAAAAGAACTACAAATCCTTGTCAATAACTGTACACTTTCTGCCGCCACTTTGGATCCGTCTTATATCAATTGCCAAGATTTCAGTTTTACTTTTTCCAATGGAAGTAGTACTAATATTAGCTACTATGCATGGGATTTTGGCGATGTAAATAGTTCGAGTAATACATCATCTTTGGCAACTCCTACCCACGAGTATTCGGATACGGGACTCTATACGCTAAAACTTACAGTTAAGAATACATCAGGGTGTCAGGACTCTACCACAGCTTCCGTTAAAGTCTATCCTGGTTTTAATGCCGGCTTTTACACCCAAGGCACGTGTTATCAATCACCCATTAGTTTTTTTGATACTTCCTATTGCAAATATGGCGCAATCACATCCTGGTATTGGAACTTTGGCGATGGTGCAGTGAATACAACTACTCAGAATCCAACACATTTATATAGTTCTCCTGCCAATTATTCCGCATCTTTAATCATTCAGAGTAATAAAGGCTGTATTGACACTGCAACCAACGCTGTCATAGTTAATGGCAAACCTGATTTAAAACTTCCTTTTACAGATACTTTAATCTGCAGCATCGACAGCCTGCAACTGCATGCCATCTCAACAAGTGCTAAATCCTATAGTTGGACTCCAACTGGAAATACGATCATGAATGAAAATAC
>QFOI01000043.1 GCA_003241175.1 Pseudopedobacter saltans | reverse complement strand
ATCGAAAGAGTATCCAACGAGATACAGACTTCCAGAGCCCGAATTCTAGAGCGCATGATGCAAATGCTAACGCCAGAGACGCTTACATCTGCCAAACCCGCCCATGCAATAGCTCATATTGAAACCGTACAAACGGTTGGGTTTATTTCCAAGAAGGATCAATTTACCTTAAAGAATAATAACAATGCGTCGCAAATATCTGATTTTGAAAAAGATATATTTTTTGCGCCGACCCAATCCTATAAAGCCAACCAGGCCAAAATCAAATATGTTCTGACAAGCAACCATTTGTTTGAATACAAAAACAATGTTGCAAAAGAGATTATTTACACCAATGAAAATGTAACATCAAATATAGGCTCTAAAGTGTGGCTTGGGATCCAAAACGTTCAACATTCTTTACAAGGAACGCACTTTTTCTTCAAAGCACCCAATACAGATCCCCATAACAGTATTTATTCTTTTCTATCTAAGACGTTATGGTATAGTCGAAATGACCAACCCATATCTTACATGCTGGGATATCAACAAGAAGATGCCTGGCAAAAAGATCTACCTGTCGACGAAATACTGCATATGCAAAAGACAGCCAATAAGTCTTATGATACCAGTATCAACGGTTTTTACAGGCAGCAATTCATAACTCTTGAAGACAGAGAGTCAAGACTGGATTATGATGACCGTAGAATTCCTAATGTTTTACAAGATTTTTATCCATCAGATCTTACAGATCCAATAATTAACGAAAAACTTGTTTGGATAGAAATAAGGTTTCCGGAATATTTATCTGTGGACAGATTGGAAACGCTAAATTATTACACCAATTGTATTCCAATAGCAAATAAGCAGTTGTACGACAGAGTATTTGAGTTAAATGATTTTATCAATATAATACCATTGCAGACGGAGGATACATTTTTCGATATTGAGTCCATTAGTGATTCTGATGGTAAAATGGTCAATATAAGAGATCTGCAAGAAGAGAACAATGACACCTCCGCCTTATTGCGATACGGTGGGATTGCGAGATTTGACGAAAGGGATGCCAATGCAACCATCAAAAACCTTATACAGTTGCTACGTGACGAAAGCACAGCTTTTGATACGCTGGGTAGGAATTTTGTTTCCAATGAAATAAAATCCTTGCAACAGATACTGAATAAACTGGAACAAAGAATGCTGCAAAATACCCAAACGCGTGAATCCATTCCTCACTTGGTAGTATCTCTTCCTGAAAAAGATAAGGAAACAGGAAGAAGTAGCCTATTCGTTGAATACTGGGCAACACAAGGTAAATCTGCTAATGGCTTAAACCCAAATGTAAATTTGATACCTTACAAAACGAGTGGGATCAACCATTTTGAGTCCTATCTAGTCACGACAACTGTTGGTGGACGCGACAACCTTTCCGTTCCTGACAAGATCAATGCCTACAAATATGCACTTTTGTCGCACGATCGTATTGTCAGTGAAGAGGATATCCAACAGTTTTGCAAACTTCAATTGGCTAATGCGCTGCATGAAGTGAATATATCCAAAGGAATGATGATCGACCATGATCCATCAAGAGGTTACACCAAAACAATTGACATTTCTATTTTCATCAAAAAGCTAGCTTATATAGCTATGAAAGAAAAAGATGAGTTGGATTTTTGGCAAAGTTTTCTACTAAAAGAAATAAAGAAAAGATCGCAAAGCTTAATTCCATATAGAATATTCCTAAAAGAAATGGTATGAGTGGATATCGTTTAACCCAAAAAAACAGAAGCGAAATATTGCGCTTGGCTCTTGAGGATCTAAAAAAACGAAATGGAGACCTCAAAGCTAATGTTGTAGCCAATCAAGTCATACAAAACGGAGCCAATGAAAATGATTTAGTAGCTACATTGGATCATTATTTTGTGAGGCATTTTAGTAGAGACATCAGCAATGTGGAATTGGTGGAAAGCAATATACACCAGCCATTTATAGAATTGCAGTTGACCAAGGCTGGCTTTTATGACTTGCTGCCTGAAGGTTTGTTTTTTCAGCCGACACAAAAGGATTTTGCAAAAGGGAACCAAATCAATGTAGCGGAAGAAGTTTTTAATTACAGAAGAGATAAACAAAGGGAAAAAGAAATAAGAAAGTTTTTCCAGCCTATTGAAAATGAAATTTTTAAACAAGAAATTTATATTGAAAAACATGAGTCCGAACTAATTGACTTTTTCCGAACGCCTCAAACCGAAATTTGGAATTTTCCGGCGTCCATATCGGAAAAAGACCAGACGTCTTTTGCACTGCTTTTGCCTCATGCTTTGGAAATCAATGGAAACCTAGCGTTAATGACAACTGCATTGGAATTGATCTTGAAGGAAAAAATCCATATAAGGAAACAAAAAGTTGAAGCAAGCCATTTTCCTCAACCATTGACATTAGGATCATCTAGACTGGGCAGCGATATGATTTGTGGTGATGTTTTTTGGGAAGAGTCACTTATATTGCATTATGAAATCGGGCCATTACAACGACATTCTATAGAAGATTTTTTGCCTGGCGGTAATGCTTTGACGCTTTTCAAGACATTCAATCGCTTTTTTGCGCCTTTGGATGCTGACCTAGAATTTGAAATAATGATTGACCGAGATAAACAAAAAGCAACACTCGCAGCTGGCGAAGATTCTATTTTGGGGTATTCAACGATTTTATAAATTTGACAATCTATGAGTTTTATCGATTATACTTTAACACCAGAAATAAAACGTATCCTACTATATATTGGACTAAGTGTGGGTAGTTTGTTTACCATTTTTGGAATCATTTTAGCCAAAGCCAAAAGTACTATCAAACCTTATCTAAAGGCATTGATTATCTATGCACTTTTATTTGCTTTAGGAATTGGAATTACAACATTTGTTGCTACCTACGCTATCCCCAGCAACTATACAATCCTATTCATATCATTACAAGTTATATCACTACTATGGGGCATCGCCAATAGGTACGCCTTGCCCAAATACATGAAATGGCATAGCGAGACGACATTTGGTCTGGATGTACTTTATTCAGTTGCGGTCGGTACATTGGGAGCTATCGCATTCATTTTGGTTTATAGAATAGTCAACAAGGAAAATATGGAACTATATTTAAGTTTTGCATTCCTGACATTTCCTTTGCCCATTTTAGTGCTACAAACATTCCGAAAGGCTATTGAAATTCCACCTAAAGTTTTCAAACTATGGTACTATCCTGTGCATCAACAAGAAGCTAGATTTCCAGATGACAAACTATTAAAAAATATGCTGGTTATCAGTTTTGAATTCAAAAAACAGGAGCAAGATTCTCACTATACCAATTTTAGAGCAAAAGCTCCTGTAGATATGGAACTAGGTGAGTTGTTTTATTATTTTATAAATGACTATAACGACAGACATCCACAAGAAAAAATAATTTTCAAAGACAAAAACTTGGGCGCACCATACGGCTGGCTTTTTTACAAAAAACCAAAATGGTACACCTTGTTTACTCAGTATATTGATGCTGAAAAAACCACTTTTATCAACTCTATTAAAGAAAATGACATCATAGTTTGTCATCGAGCATTTTAATACATCATTATTAGTTTGACTTAAGTTATGAAAAGATACCTTCCCAACAATTGGACCGATGGAATGAAAATAAACAAAACGCATTTCATTGGAGAGTTTAATGCTCAGACACAGCAACAAATATTGAATAATGAAGCATTTCTCTATCCGCACAACTATGGGCTTTTGCCTTCAATAAATCAACAGAAAAACAATTTGCTGTTTCTTAATTTGGACAATCAGCAGATGATTGAATTGAAAGCTATTAAATGCAATGCGATCACCAGTAATGGAATACGTATAGCTGTCGGAGACACTGAGAATCAGGACTTGGGAGTTCAACTACAACATGAGGTGGCATCCTTACGAGTAGGTGTTGAATCTTTACTTGACTTGGGGGAAGATGAATTTTACATTCTACTTTCAATCGATCCTTACAACAGAATTCCTTATGGTGATATCATCACAGACGAAACACCACCAAGACATCCATATACGGCTCCTTCTTTAAAGCTTTCTATTATACACTATAGACAGTTGGTTAACACAGGAATTGCTAATGTATTGCCTATTGGAAAATTGTTAGTAAAAAACAATAATGTTTCCTTGGACGATAGTTATATACCTCCTTGTCAGATGGTTGCTAGTCACGAATCCTTAGTGGACATATTGGAACAGTGGAGGGTTTTCCTTAGTAATATGGAAGTCCTAAGCCTTACTATCATCCAAAAAGTGATGCAAAAAAAGCAACAAAATGAACTATCTATTCCTGTTGTCCAAGTGTGCGAATCCATAGTCCAATATATATCAACTATATTGGATCATTTCAACATGGACGGTTTGTACTATACGCCTTCAAAAATGATAAGTACCCTTGCAGGACTGGCTAGGACAATCAACAATACTTTTAGTATGTATGCTGGAAGTGGAGAAGAAGAAGTATTTGCCTATTTTTCAGAAAAATGTGGTATAGACCAAGGATTGTACAAAAAAGTGACGGCCGAGGCTTGTCATATACACTATAATCATATTGACTGTATACCTTCCATTAAAGCGATAAGTAGTTTTGTCACCACAACTAGACAACTTTTTGAAGCATTGGCTTCACTTGACTATATCGGAAAACGTAAAGAAGCGGGCATATTTGTCAAGGAAGAAGCATTGACTATGAAGAAGCCGGGTAGGCTGGGAACTTTCTTAGCGGATTAAAAAAAAGCTAATTTTTCAATAATTAATTACAAATTGGTACAGTATTAGCATATCTTTATGGAAGCATAACCTATTTCGACACAGTTTTGATACAGATAACCAAATGAGAAACTTCGAGATTAAGGTCATCAATCCATTATTTTTTATACATAAAACTACAATAATATGGCACTTGAACCTTATGGAATTGGCGGTACAGAAGTAAAAACCGATGCAAACGAGGCGTTTGTAGAGATTTCGCAAAACAGAGTCTTGCTGGCAGAAAGGCTAACCGTTAACCCTTCCGTAAAACCTGTGATAGTAGAAGGTTTAACTGATATTGAAAAGGTTTTTGCTCACTTCAAGCCGTCGTTGGATATAGCAATGGAAAGTGAAGACGGAGGTACAAAAAAGGAAACTTTGCATTTCAACGGTTTGGAAGATTTCGGTGCGAAAGGAATAACTCACCAAAGTGAATACCTAAGTGATTTAAATCAAAAGAAAGAACAGTACCTAAAAATTGTGAAACAATTGAAAACCAATAAGCTCTTAAAACAAGCTATTTCTGATCCTTCCACTAAACAAAATCTTATCTCCGCCCTGCAGTCACTTTTAGATGAATTGGCACAAGCAGAAAAATAATAATCCCTTTTGTCCATTTGCAAAAATAAAGTAGCATATGCCTTTAGAACAATCTACCAACAATACGAGTCAACAAGAATTTAAACAAAAAGAAAGCGTAGCCAAAGACCTCAACGCCAATCTCGAAGCTTTGGGTGCACTTGGCGGTTTTGATCTATTAGAATCCGCTATTGATGGCGTACAGAATCTAAACCCTGAACGTAAAGCAAGAAAGAAAATCTTTTTGGAAGAGTCTCTTAAGAAGGAAGAAAGAAAAGAACTTAAAAAAAATCTTCAGTGGTGGCTGGATATCTTGTCCAATGACAAGACTACGGCAGACATGATTGTTGACTGTAATGAAAAAGCGGATAAAGCTGACAAAACACTAAAGAAAAACATCAAAAACGCACTGAAGGAAACGGAGACTTTAGAAAGATCTTATAGGTCTGTAGCGCTTTTCTATAAAAATTCCGAAAGCACAAAGATCAAAAATATATCTATCATCAATGCGGAACCAGACCAACTTAAAGATCTGGACAATACAAGATTTATTGATGCCATACAAGAGGAACTAGTTGCCAACTATGATAGGCTTGACCTAAGAAACAACTATAGTATATTGGTACTTCCTGGCTATCTAGGTTCTAATAAAGTAGTGGAAAAATGGGCAAAAATAGCACACGATAGCAAGGTGATGCTCATTACTGACTTTGAGCATTTGGATAGTCCTGATGATGTCATGGAAATGTTCGAAGCAGCCAATCTAACAGGCGGCGACAAATACAGGTCCAATGTAATTATGTCCTGCAATTGGTTGGTCGGTCGTGGAAAAGTGGATGAAGTAAACGAAGAAGACAACTTGTACGTACCACCATCCTCTTCATTGGCAGGACGTATTTATACAACGTTGATGTCTCAAGTAACAGCCGGTAAAAAATTTGGTAGTATTAATGAAATAGATGGTGTCAAGTTTGATTTGAAAAAAAGTGAAATCGCTTCTTTGGAAAAATTGGGATTGATACCAATGGTTAAAGAATATGGAAAAGTAATGGCATTTTCGGCTAAGACTTTATTCAACGGCGACAACCTTGGTTTGCAAACCTATTCTGTAGTTCGTGTATTTGACTATGTAACTAAAGTGTTGATGGATTTCTTAAATAGAAGAGCATTTGAGAACTTTAATGCCACAACTAGAAAAGAACTCAATAGTCAGATTATTCGCTTTTTGGATAGTATTACAGGCCCAAGCAAATTGATTGAAAACTTTACTATCAAAAGGTTCGAACAAGATCCGATGCAAAAAGACAGAATCTATTTGGATATCCATATGAAACCATATTTCCCAGCCAAAACTTTCTTAATCAAACTAGAAGGGCAAAAGGGAGATGATGCGGACAATCCAGATTGGGCATCTGAATATGAACAACAAAAAAAATAAACCATTAACATAAGTTAAGTACACCAGCAACTATACTTAACTTATGTTAATAAAAAAGTCATTTAATGATAATTAAACTATATTGTCATTAATTGAAACTATCAAACTAACAATTTGATAACAAAATAAAATAAACAAATAGTTGTTTGGTATTATTAAAGAACTATATTTGTTTCAGATTCGAGTGGGGAAGTAAAATTTAAAATCCATTTACTTGAATTTCTTTCTTGGGAAGTATAACCGTTGAAAAACAATATTGCTAGTCTACAGAATTGAAAGCAATCAAAACACAACCTTATCTATTTCCTTTGAATTTTGAACATAGCAAAGTCTAAACGGCTTTTAAGTGTTCACATAAGAACGTTTTATTTTTTGGTGATATATACCGTTATTTTTTAATTTAAAACCGTTTATTTATGTCGTTCAAAGCAAAACTAAAAGTTGCCGGCAAAGAGGTTAACATTCTAAACCTCTCCTATTCTCTTAAACAGGAAACCGATGCTACAGGCAGACCTTCCAGCATCACGCGCGGAGGCAAAATCTATTTGACAGTTGAGTCTACAGGAGACACATCCTTCTTCGAATGGATGACCAACAGTTTCGAAAGAAAAGATGGAACCATCGTTTTCACAAAAAGAGAAGACGACGCCACTTTGAAAGAATTAAATTTCAAAGAAGCCTACCTTGTGGACTACAAAGAGGCATTCGACTCCATCAGCAACAACCCAGTGACGGAAACATTCACTCTTAGCGCAAGAGAAATCAGTATGGGAACTGGAACCCATATCAATGAATGGGTTGTCAATTAGACTTAACTAGATACTTCAACTTAAGTTTGGGTAGTTAACCAACCAACCGATGTCCGACATGATGTTCGCCATTGGTTGGTTTTACTTGCTTAGAAAGTCTGCATCATGGTAATAGTTTTGAAAATAAAAAACAATAACACAATAGTTTATTTTCCTATAGTAAAATCAGACTGAATCTTTATACTATTTGTGTTATTTGCATTTTATAGTTGTACTAACAAATCAAACATTTTTTTTAACACTAGAAACATAGAAGATTCCAATAAATGCATTAATCTAAATGGAGAATGAGACTATGTAGGACAAAATAAAAATTGGATTCCCAGAATCGTGTTGAAAGATTCTAGTGCCATGCTGTTTGCTATTGGAGATACTGTATTGCACTATTTGTACAAAGTTGATCATAACGATATACAGTTTAGGACTATAGACGAGAAGAAAACATATAACGATAGCATTATCATACTTGACGAAAACGACTTGGAACTTAGTTCCGTTCTATCCATAAAGGGACCTTTCAAACACAGAAAAAATAACACTTTTTAAATACCAAATTATATTTATCCATGTCTTTTTTAGCAAAACTCAATGTCGACGGAAACGAGCTGAACGTGCTTGAATGCTCATTCTCGTTCTCCCAGGACATAAACGCCATAGGCCAACCCTCTTCAATACCAGTAGGAGGCACCGTTGAACTGACTGTGGAAAGCACCGGAGGAACCAACTTGTTCGACTGGATGATCAGTGCGACCCAGGTGAAGAGCGGGACCGTTACTTTTTACCGCCGAGACGCCATGAGCAAACTGAAAGAACTGATTTTCAAAGACGCCCACTGCATAGACTACAACGAACACTACAAGCACAATGGAGAGTTTCCTATGCAGACAACCATCACGATAAGTGCCAACGTGCTAACTTTAAACGACTCCCAGTTCAAGAACAATTGGAGTAAATAAACAATAACCGCCCAATTATGGCCAACATAGTCAACACCACCGTCAATATCGGCAGCGATGCCCTGCCCTACTACAGTTCCGTACGCCTTAGCCAGCACATATTCGACCACGACACCTTTTCGCTGGTGCTGCCTTCCGAATACGTGGAGGGAAAGGATTCCATGCTGTTCCAGAAGGCCAAGGACCTTATCGGGCAGGACTTCACCATACAGAGCGGCATACTGGGTGCGGACAGCAACACCCTACAGTTCACGGGCATCATAACGCACGTACGCCGTACCCGGAGCAACGGCTACAGCGGCGACATCATCGTGACGGGCTTTGGTCCGACCATACTTCTGGACAGTGGCCCACACTGCAAGTCATGGAAACAGAAAACGCTGAAGTCCATCTTTGACGACGTCCTCAAGCACTTCCCTGCCAACAGGCTCAACGCAAAGGTCAACCCCAGGTTTTCGGACACGCTGGACTACACCGTACAGTACAGGGAAACCGCATGGGAGTTCCTGAAACGGATGTGTGCCACCTACGGCGAATGGCTTTACTACGATGGAGAGTCCCTGATCGTAGGAGAACCTGAAAAGGGAAAGACGGAAGGGCTGATTTTCGGAAGCGACCTCGGACACTTCAACCTGGGGATGGAGGTAAGGCCGGTCAACAAAAAAGTGATGTCCTACGACTATTCCAATACGGCTGTCTACAGTGGCAACCCGAAGTCGGCACAGCAGAAGGCGGGACTGGACGAACTGGGGAACCATGCCTGGAAGACCAGCCAGTCACTGTACGCCACAACACCTAAAAGCTGGGACAACGACAATATGGTCTCTGCAGGGCAGCTGGACGAGGCCATAGACATACGGTCTGCCATGACAGGAGGATCTCTTGTCGTGTTTGAAGGCGAGGGCAGCTATCCCGGACTTTCGCTGTGCGGCAGCATCCACGTCAGCGGCAGCAACATTTACTCTTTTGAATCGGAGGACTACGGAACCTACACCCCCATTGCGGTGACGCACAACCTGGGCATCAACAACAGCTACACCAACAGTTTCCAGGCCATACCGGGAACGGTGCTCGTACCGCCGGTGGACGCACCGGTAGTGCCGCGGTGTGAAACGCAGAGTGCCAAGGTCGTTTCCAACAACGACCCGCAGGGAATGGGAAGGATACAGGTGCGCTTCCACTGGATGAGCAGCAGCGAGACGACGCCCTGGATACGCGTCACCACGCCACATGCCGGCGGTGGCAAAGGGATGTACTTCATACCTGAGGTGGACGAGGAGGTTATAATAGGCTTTGAAGGTGACAGTGCCATCAAGCCTTATGTTATTGGTGCGGTTTACAACAGTGCTGGCAACAACAGTTTTGGAAACGCAGGCAATGATGTAAAGGCATTGCAGAGTAGAAGTGGGTGCTTGGTAATGCTGAACGATAGTGACGGAAGTGTACACGTAATATCTCCCAATGGAAATTATATGTATCTAAATGGAGATGGTAGTATTGACGTTGTTGACAAGAGTGGCAATAAGATCAATATGGACAACAAAGAAAAAATGACATTAACCGTTCCTAACACCTTTACTATCAACTGTGGAGAAACTAAGCTTGAAATGATAAAAGATGGTAAGATTAATATTACGGGCAAAGAAATAACACTTGAGGGCAGTACATTCGTGACTAATGCTGCAAACGAAAACTCAGGTTTTACGGTTCGACCAAGCACTATAGACATTCAAACAACTAAAACAGTGTCACTTTCCTCTGGGTCTCAGGCGAATTTAAATAGTGCGGAAATCAATGTTGGAGCAAGTGGAGACACCAATATACAAGGGAAAAAAGTAAATATCAATTAATGAAGGAAAATGCAGTCAAGCAAAGAGTGAGGTTATTAGAAGGATTGTGGGAGACCGAAATTAGAAATCCTAATAACAAAAATGCCATACTTTGTTGTATGCGTGGCACAGGTATCATTGACTATCGTATGGTCAAGGGTTTTGTTTATGTACAGATGACAGATGAGTCGATACTCCCTGATGTATTTCTTTTCAGTGCATTTCCTTTCAAAAACGAGAACCAATATGGTATAAAACTAGTGGAAGCTAGTGCTATGTTTATTGAAGAGTGGAACAAGAACAATACCCCAAAAATCTCTTGGGCAATAGATCCATTCAACAGTGATGTCCATTTGGATGATGCTTTATATTTTGCTCAGCACATGATAACATTGGCAGAGTCTCTTGAGGTAAATGAACAAGAAGAAACCCTAGTCATCACGTTTATGCCAGAACCTGCATTTAATCCAAAAGAATTTGTAAACTGGTTAGTTCGCACTACCCAATACCTTTCAAAGATCAGCCAAAAAGTAAGATTACTTGTGTACGACAATTATGGAAGCGGATTGTATGACGAAGCTTCCAAAATACTAGGCGACCGTTTTCTTTATCTGTATCCTGATTTGGATATGCCTGGAGCAGTAGGACAGATTGCTGAAGAAATGCAGGCTAATGCCTCTGAGCCGGAGAAAAAAGATCTAGCTACATTTCAAAACAATCTTTTAAAACTCACTAAAGCTATTGGAACCAACAGCTCCAAAGACTTTTTAGTACATCGGGCAGAATGTCTAAAAATCGCCAATAGTAGACATTGGGATGATATGAGCGCCATCACACATTTTTTTTGTCACACATTTCACCAGGCACAGGAAGACATGCCTATGGCGGAAAAGGAAATCGCCAAAGCCATTGCCATTACAGAACAGTCCATAGATGCCAGCAAAAAAGAAGAAAAATTGCCTGTCCTTTTACATTATCTAATTGCACAGGCCAACATGTACTTAATCGCAAAGAAACTAGATGTCTCTTTGTTATCCTATGAAAAAGCGCTTTCAATAGCGAATCAAACACCTCAGACAAATGCAATTGTTATCAATGGCTTGCATCAAATGCTTGGACGTAATTATTATGAAGTAGGGCAACCTCAAAAAGCATTTGACACATTAGCCAAGGGTTGGTATACTGCCAGTGAGCAGATCCCTGATTTTGTCACTTCAGATCTTGCAAAATTTTATATTGGAGACATGGTCAATTACCATATGGACAGCAAGGAAGAATATCGAGATATTTTCCATGGCATATCACAAAAACTAGGAAACAATTGGCATCAGCTCATTCCTCAAAAATCTGAAGATTACAAACTTATTTCCCTACAAAAAACCACAACAGAATTTCCCGTTGGATAAAAATTACTACCATGATGCAATTAAACAAAATAGTCGCACTCTTCTCCGCAGTCGTTATAGGTAGATCCTGTACGAATCTTGCACCCAAACCAGATTATTCCAATTATGTAAAAGGAGTTGGAGAGGTAACGTACGTATATGGTTCAAGAGTCGGTTCACATGGATATATTGGCAGAAAATATCGCGTGCGTTTCGTTCCGGAAGGTCAGACAGAATCTGTTATGGGTGATGCCAAGTTTTGGCTGAAAGCGTATGAGAAAGGGGATTCCTTGGTAATCTACTACAATCCTAAAAACTTGGAAGATGTAGTAACGGACAAAATAGATTAAAGAACCTAGATTAACACCATTATAGTATGGCCATCAAGATTACTGCAGCAAAACCCAATATGAAAGCATCTGTGCAACCGATGCAAGCCGCCAAGCATTTCGATATAGTATTGGGTTTGGATTTTCATATTGTCAAAACCCCCGTTGTACCTGTACCTATTCCGATCGTACCGTTCGGTGCTTTGATTTTTGATCCGATGGATTATATCAGCATAACGATACCGGCAATGCCGGCTTTTTCAGAGGATGGCAAATTTCACATGGATCCAGCTCCAATGGGCGGCAGTGTCCTGATTGACGGTTTTTATCGCGGTGCTGCTACTTCTGCCCTATTGGCTTTGCCACCTTTTTCTCCTCCAATTCCAGGAAAAATGGGAAAAGCCATGGGCTTGGCCAAAAAGTTCAATCCCTTACATCTGGTGGTGCCCAAACCGTTGTTCCTACTACCATTCCTAGCACCTCATGATGGCCAGATAAGTCATGGGAGCAAAACAGTGATGACCCAACAGATGGAACAAAGTACACATATGGATCATTGTTGGAGCTGTAACGAAATGGGACAAATAGTGATGAACAGCCCTACAGCGCTCTATGCCAACTATGCCACTGTAATCTTGATTGTTTTACCTTTTGGACGACCTGTTATCGTTGGAGGTGAAAGAATTGAACACAAAATGAGTTGGGCGGACCTTGTCAATGCTCTGATGATGATGGGGTTGACAAAAATAGTAGGAAGTGCCGCCAAAAAACTAACAGGCAAACTATTAACCAAACTCAACAAAGCTCTTTCTGACAAATTTCCCAACTATAAAAAATTTGGTGATAAAGTACAACCGTCCATCTGTACACATCTTGGGGAACCTGTGGATGTAGCCAGCGGCAACATGACAAGTTTGATACAAGGATTTTCCTTACCGGGCCCCATACCGTTTGAATGGGAAGCCAACTATGACAGCCGATCTTCTTACCAAGGACCGCTTGGAATTGGCATGGTGCATAGTTACGATATTAGCCTAAAGATATTACCCGAACAAGAAACGGTTTTGGTAAACGACGCCTATGGTCGTGGCATTTCTTTTTCCACACTTTTGCCTGGGGAAGAAATGTTCAATCCTTTGGAAAAATATACGCTCTACCGAGACAAAACAACCAAACTATATCACGTAAAAGACAACAAAGGTCTGTTTCTGTATTTTCACGAGAGGCAAAATTCCAGTGGCTTGCATGCTTTAAAGTCTATTGTCGACAGAAACGCTTTTTCCATACGGTTTGAGTATAACCGCAACTATGATGTATTGGAAAAAATAACGGACAGTTGCGGACGTATCATCCATGTGCATAGTGACGAGAACGAGCGTATCGTAGCACTTTCCTTACAGCATCCCACCGACAACACACAAGTAGCTCCTATCCGCTATGCCTACGACAGTCAAGGACGCATGACACAGTTTACCGATGTCTACGATGCCAGCAACTATCTGGAATGGCAGGAACATTATATTACCGCTAGAACATTCAAAGACGGAACGACATTCACCTTTACTTATCAAAAAGATGGAAAATGTATCGCTGCCGAAGGCCCTAATGGTTTGTTTAGTTATTTTTTCCAATACAAACAAAATTCTACTCTGGCAACCAATAGTCTTGGTCATACATCGGAGTATTACCACAAGGACGGCATTGTCCTACGTGAAATCACACCCGAAGGAGGTGTCAAAACCTTTACCTACGACGCCTTCCGCAACAAAGTAGCCGAACAGGATGCAGCAGGTATCGTCTCCACATGGGAATACGACGAGAAGGGTAACCTAATCACCATCGGTCATCCCGGAAAAGGACAAACGCAGGTAACCTACAACCAGATGGACTTACCCGAAACAATCAAGCAGCCCAATGGTGGCATCTGGCAGTATGCATATGATGGCTCAGGCAATATGACCCATCGAGTGAACCCGATGGGCGCAGGTCTCCATTACCGCTACCATGATGGGCTACTATCCAGCATCAGTAACGATCTTGGTGTTACCACGCGCATCTCCTATGACAAAGACTATAATCTGGCTGAAGTTGTGCTCCCTGCTGGTAGAGGAAGGATCAATTATTGTTATGATGGCTGGGGCAACAACCTGCAGATTTCTACACCAACAGGTAATGGCGTCAGACGACAATATGACCTGCGTCAAAGAGTGACACGTGTGGTCAATGCGGACGGACTAGTCACCAATATCGCCTACAACAACCAGGACGATATCATCGGCGCATCGGACAACTATAGCTCGGTGCAACTGGATCGCAACTTCTTTGGAGATGTCGTACAGAGAAGACAAGGGAAAAGTGAGATCAGCTTCCAGTTTGACAAGGAGGGACAGTTGACCGATATCTATAATGAGCATCATGAAAACTACCATTTCGACTACGATCAGGATGGTAACGTGATCGAAGAAACCGGATTTGACGACAAGAAAACAGGCTACAATCGCGACCTAGCAGGAAAAGTGATCGAGAAAAATTCTCCCTCCGGTACGACACATTACAGTTACAACAGCGGCGGGCAATTGACGGATATATTGTACCCTGACCAACAGATCGAGCATTTCGATTTCGATGCGATGGGAATGTTGCGCAATGCCAATAATACGCATAGCAATGTCCAACTGACCCGCAACCTATTGGGACAAGTATTGGAAGAAAAAACCGATGCCTGCACCATTACCCACCAATATGACGAGCAAGGTAGACACTTGTTGACCGAAAGTTCATTAGGCGCATCCATCTCGCAACAATACAACGACTTAGGCGATATCCTACAACGCAAAGCGATGGACTGGCAGACCGAGATGCAGTACGACCAATATGGTCGACTCACTGGCAAAAAAGGCAACAATGGACTGGAGGAGCAATATAGTTACGATGCTTACAGTCGGTTAGTATCGCAGACCGTACGTCAACAGGGCAGCACGAGAGCTGGACATCGTAGGGATTATAACTGGCAGGCAGGCAATCGCCTCAAAGCGGTATCGGACAGTACGACTGGCACTAAACAGTTCCACCACGATGTCTACGGCAACCTGACGGAGGTATTGTATGGCGACGGAAGCGTGGAATACCGCGAACCAGACTTGGTGGGTAACCTATTTGAAACGCCAACGAAAACAGACCGTCAATACGATAAAGG
>QFOI01000436.1 GCA_003241175.1 Pseudopedobacter saltans | reverse complement strand
ACCGTTTCATTCAGCGTATGACCCATATGAAGGACGCCAGTAACGTTAGGTGGTGGAATGACCACTGTAAAAGAAGGGCGTTCGTCAGGTACACTATTGAAATAACCTTTTTCTTTCCATTGGCTATTCCATTTGATTTCCGTGGAGTCAGGTATATAATTCTTGCTCAGTTCCATTATTTGGGATAATTTTTAAAGTGTGCAAATTTAGGATAAAATATTGCCTTTTTGGGTAGAATGGTAAATAAAAAACGCCTTGTCCAAATGGCAAAGCGTTTCAATAAAATATATTCAAAAACTAAAGATCGAACTTCTCTTTAATAAAGTTGCTTAAAGTAAAATGAACTGTCGAATCGTTGCTTGCATTATTCTCCTTTTTTTCCTTTAAATTCAAGGAAGGAAATACATTGGGGATTTCCATGGATGTTCTGACATTATTCTTCAATGTCTCCACTGTGTTGTCAACATATTGACAAGATGCAAAACTGACGACAACCAATATACTCAACAAGATTTTTCGCATAGGGTTTCTTTTACTCTTGCAAAGTTAGAAAACAATTTGTAATTTTACAAATGCCTTTATTACAGGACAATATAATATGGCATGTCGTTAGGTAAACATAAGTAACATTAATAGAAGTGGCTGATAATAAAAGATTTGCGATAGTTGACTTAGAGACGACGGGCAGCCCCGCTAGCAGTAATGGTATTACGGAAATTGCAATTGTTTTGCATGATGGGAAAAAAATCGAGGGAAAATACGAAACGTTAATCAATCCTCGTATGCCAATTCCTCCTTATGTAGCCAACTTGACCCACATAAGCAATGATATGGTATCCAAAGCTCCGGATTTCGGAGATGTTGCACAAGAAATATTAAAAATATTAGATGGACGAGTATTTGTTGCGCACAACGTCAATTTTGATTATCCTTTTTTGCAATACTTCTTCATGAAAGAAGGTATTAATTTTCAAGCCAACAAACTGTGCACATTGAAACTTACAAGAAAAGCATTTCCATCCTTTGAAAGATATGGCTTGGATTTTCTTTGTAAAGCAATGGAAATCAATTTGGTTAATCGCCACCGTGCGGGAGGAGATGCTCATGCAACCGCTATTATTTTTGACAGGATCATCAACAATGGAGGTGGCAAACTCATTGATGCTCTGACAGAAAAATTTATACCAAAACCTCTGCCTGTACAGCAACCCTTCCATCAAAGACAATTGATCCTGAAGGGAAAATAAAAACCTATTTTAAGATAAGCAACAGCAGACAAAAGTCTACTGCTGCCATCCTTAAAAGCACGAAAAAAGAAAGTGACAAGTTGTTGGTTTTAGAAAACACTGGGTTTGTTTATACGCGAAAGAGTTGTGTCACAATTTTCTATTTTCGTCAAGTACGGAGAAAAACACAATTGACTAATAGACATAAACATATCGCTCTTGTGGAAGTAATAGTCAATCGGATCGGATACTTCCATAGATTCCATCTTTTTTCGTTTATTGATTCTTTCATTACCCGTACTGTCGTCCGATACAAGGTAATTGAATGAAACTAGTTGAGAATACAGGTTTTTAAACTGTAATTGCCAATGTTTCATGTCACCGTTTTCATTGACAAGCCTTGTTCTGAAGTAAATGTTCTTATAACAATCCGATTGTTGCCAACGATCCCATTCATTGTTGGATTGAGCGCTGCCTCGACCTATAAAAAACATTGAAACCAGTAAGGTCAAAGTGTGTCTTATATTAGATTTTCGCATGGTTGTAAATTCTTTTATAACGAAATTGTATTAATTAGACGTTAGCAACATCGTATTTTTTTTAGATGCTTTTTTTGATTCCGTTGCTATTTTCTTGGGCACACTCTCCGAATATTTTCTATTGGAAACAAAATGCACCGCTTCATTGATGTCAAAATAATTAATAATCTGAATACCATTTTTGTAGGAAAGGTGAATTGTGTCCGTACTAGCAATTCCGTTACTGTATTTTTTTATGGTGAAATCATTTTCACCTTCATGTAACGGAACTCGGATGTAGCTTATAGTTGCAGGCAAACTCTGCCAGTTGCGCGTATCGGCTTTTTCCGTAATAGCGCCAGCCGCATCAGCGCCCCATTTGGTTACTGTTTCTGCAGTGCTACCCAAAAAGTGATTTGCCAATAGAGAAAGTCCCTTGCTTACCGTTTTTTTGGCGCCGAATCTGACACAGATATCAATAACTTCTCTCATCATCCTATCTCTTAAGCATTGCTTAGCGATCGAATAATAGTCTTCTGAAAGCTCGAAAGGAATTTCGTTTTGTCCATCCACAACTAATGAAGCGTTTTGATAATAAGGCGCGCGTTTTACATATTTAGGAATGGCAATGGCATTAATGCCAAGATTGACTCCTGCGGGTATAGGAATGACGATATTGCCATTGTCATCGTCATAAGTACCCAAAAAAGCGCCATCTGTAGCCGAAGCAGTAATTTTGACTTGGTCTTTGACAGGACCTAGTCCATTTTCCCAAAAAACGATGGCTTCGCTTTCTGGTTTTGTCGGAATCTGAAAATCCTCCATTTCAAATTTGGTTTTGTACGTACTGTATTCATATTTAAAACCTAATTCTTTTGCGGTCCTCAAGACATCTTTTTTCAGTTGAAGAGGTATGCTAACATTAAGGTATTGCCCACTGTCACTTTGGTAGATGTCTACTGCGTTGCGATAGGCGATAAAGGCATTGTTGATATCCCCGACTTTTTCGTATAGTATTCCTTGTACAATTTCCGCAAATGCATCTTTAGAATATTTGTTTTTGTTACTACTGTATTTGTCATTTAACTGAGTCAATTTGATATTGATGCGTTTCGCTTCCACAAGTGCTTCTTCAGGTTGGTCAAGACCTATATAGTTTAGCGCTTTGTAATAGTGTATTGCCACTTTTTCAAAGTCTTCGCCTTTGTATGGTTCTGCCATTGGATTTGTCAGTTTCGAAGCTATAGCTTGGCCAACATTTGTTTTAATCTTGTCGTCGATCATAATGTAAGCTTTTT
>QFOI01000435.1 GCA_003241175.1 Pseudopedobacter saltans | reverse complement strand
AGCAACCTTAATTTCTTTTTTGAAATAATTTCCCAAAGTATTAATACTTACATTGAATTTATCAGAAATATATGCCATAGTCAACATTTCAGGTTCTTTCAAATTTCTATGAATATGCTCCAATATCCTTGCAAATGCTGGCTTCTCGGAACAATTGGTTTGTTTATTAGATTGATAAGAAAGATTTCGTTCAATGATTGTTATCAAACATAAAATCTGGTAATAACAAAGGCTTTCATTTTGGATACCAGCACTATATAATTGGAATAATAGTTGAAAAATAGAAATAAAAAGTTCTAGTTCATTTCCTTCAAAATGTACTTTCGGATTTAACGGAGATTGTACTTTAGAAAGGGAAACAGCTCTTCCATTGGAACTAGCAGTAAGTTCTTTCAAAATCAAACGGGCTGTTTGTCCAAAGCGTAGAATATAAATTTCAGCCTTTGTATCTAACTGAAAAGAATGAACTTCATTTGGTTTTACAAAAAATAAATCACCACTTTCAAACGGATTATTTATATCGTGATTCCGATGATTTCCGGTACCAGATTTGAAAAAAATAAATTCATAAAAATTATGTTTTTTTCCTGCTGAGGATTGCGGTTCCATCTCAAAATGTAAAACAGAAATTGGATCAACTTGCTTTTCTTCCATAAGTAAAACTTTGTGTAAATATACCGAAATATTATTAATAAATACCGAAACAAAATACTTAATTCTACTCAATTTTGTAATAGAAAATTTAATCATTCATAATGAAAAATAGATATTCAGATAAACCGCAAATGGTTAAAGAAATACTTACCGTAAAGGAAAAAACATTTCTATCGCCACACTATATACGTATCATTTTGGAAGGAAATATTGCGCCATATGCCGTTGCTAAAATTGGGGACAACAATAAAATAGTATTACCTAATTCAGAAAATAAAATTATTTTTCCAGAAATGAGTGGCGACAGAAATGGTATAACGATTCGTACATATACGACTAAAAATATTGATTTTGAAAACAATACTTTGACTATAGATTTTGTAGCGCATGGTGAGGAAGGACCTGCATCATCTTGGGCTATCAATTCAAAAATAGGTGATCCATTAGGCGTTTTAATGAAACTAAAACCTAAACCACTTTTCTTACCTGCGGACAATTATTTTTTAGTTGGTGATCATACTGCATTGCCTGTTATCGGTGCAATATTGGAACAATTACCAAAAGATGCAAGAGGAAAAGCCATTATAGAAGTATACGCAGCTGAAGATACAATTTCACTTGAAAAACCAGATGGAATTGATGTAGAATGGTTATATAACAAGCGTCCAGGAGAGGTTGAGATATTGCCAAATGCGGTAGAGAAGTATATCTTGCCCAAAGGTTCAAAGTTTATATATGTGGCTGCGGAGCAAAATGCAGCTAATGCGATACAACAGTATTTACGTAATCAAGAAAACGTTGAGCGTACTGAGTGGCAAACATATGCCTATTGGAAATATGGTCAATCCGAAGATAATTCTTCTACCGAGCGTCGAGAATCTATGCATAAAGCCTAAATATTTCACTATGAGTTTTACACAAATAATAGGTTTTATAGCGACAATTTTAAGTATTGCTACCTATATGCCGCAAGTATTTCAACTATATAAAACCAAATCAGCACGAGATATCTCGATGCCGATGTTGTTACTGCTATGCTTTGGGGTAGCCATATGGTTGACATTTGGAATTTGGATAAAAGATATACCATTGATCTTAACCAATGGTTTGATATTAACGATGAGTTTACTCATGGTAATTATGAAACTAAAATATGATAAAAAAATAAAATCATAGTTTAAAAATGGATACAACAGCACAAATATTAGGACATTTTGGTTCGGCTTTTAGTATAGTAACACTCATACCTCAAGTCATCAAAACTTGGAAAAGTAAATCCGTACGCGACATATCATTTGCAACCTTATTAATCCAGTTGATACAAGTCGTAGCTTGGCTTTTGTATGGCATTTTATTAAAAAATATGCCCCTTATAATTGTAAATCTATTCATGTTTACCAATACATTTTTGTTAGTAATTATGAAAATGAAATACAAAACAAAAATAGAATTATAGTTATGGAAAAGATGAAGAATATATTCCTTACTGGAATTACGGGTTTTATAGGTGGTACAATTGCTGTAAAATTAAAAGAACGTAACTACAATGTGGTAGGTTTAGCCAGAAAAGAGGAAGATGTAAAAGCAATCCAACAATTAGGATTTGAGTGCGTGAAGGGAAGTTTGCAAGATATTTCTGTATTGAAAAATGCTATTGAAAAATGTGATGCAGTTATCCATACAGCGGATTCAGATAATATGTATATTGCGGATAATTTTATCGATATACTTAAGCATTCTGGTAAAACTTTCATCTACACTTCTGGTTCTAATATTATTGCTAATTGGGATAATCCAGCAACAGCAGAATTCGTCTATACAGAAGACTTTCCGATAGAAACAACCTCACCTAACGGTCACCGAGTTGCGATTAATAACAAAATTTTACGAGCTGCCATACAAAATATTCGCGCTATAGTAATTGTGCCTAGTATGGTTTATGGAGATGGCTTGTTACTCAAAAAGGAAAGTGCTCAGCTACCATTATTAATCAAAACAGCAAAAAGCAAAAAAGCAGGCGTTTATACTGGAAATAAGGAACATGGCTGGAGCAATATACACGTGGAAGATTTGGCAGAACTATATATTTCGGCACTAGAAAAAGCGAAATCTGGTTCGTATTTCTTTGCAGAAAATGGCTTTTCCACCTTTTATACTTTAGCAAAAACAATTCATCATAGTTTGGGTTATTTGGGTGAACCAATTTCCTTAAACACTATTGAAGCGATAGGAATTTGGGGTAAAATGATGGCAACCGTCGCCTTAGGATCAGACTGTAGAATGAATTCAGATAAAGCTCGAACCATGCTGCATTGGAAACCAACACATCCCTATATTACAGCTTATATAAAAACCACTTTGCATCATGAGATTTAAACATATTTACGTCGCATTTGTATTAATATTTA
>QFOI01000434.1 GCA_003241175.1 Pseudopedobacter saltans | reverse complement strand
GAAAGCGCTACCCAATCCAACTCTTGTTCCAAGATGAACTCAAGGTCTTCGATGTCTTTTTCGGTAATTGCTGGCAAGGAAATAGCTGTATCTGGTAGATTGACACCTTTTTTGGGTAAAAGAATACCACCGTAAGTTACCTCAACCTTGATATCGCCAGTTGATTTGTCGATGTCTTTCACGACAACTTCCAATTTCCCGTCATCAATCAAAATCTTTTCACCGACTTTCACATCGTCATGAAGGTTAGGGTAGGAGATGTAGATTTTATCTTTAGTACCTACTACTTTCTGTGTAGAAGTAAAGGTCAATATATCTCCTCTGTTCAAGGTCAATTGACCTCCTTCCAGATCACCAACTCTCAATTTTGGTCCTTGCAGATCACCAAGGATAGCAATATTGAAATTGTTGTCGCTATTGATTTTGCGTATTTTGTGGATCACATCCAGTTTGCCATCGGGTGAGCCATGGGAAAAGTTCAGACGAAATACATTGACACCAGCTTCAGCCAAAGCATAGAGTGTTTCGTAGGAAGAACTCGCAGGTCCTACCGTTGCCACAATTTTAGTGCGGTGAAACATCGTATTGATTGGCCATTCACTTTCTTTCATTTTCATATTGGGTTGATCATTTGAACTCATAAATAAACTTTCATTTTAAAAAATAATACAGCACGAGAGCATGCTGTACAGTATGGAGAAACGAGGTATTAACTGGAAAGAATCTTTACCATTCTAAGCCAGTCTTCATTGATTTTATCTTTTTCGCGAATAGCGATTTCTAACGGAGTGTAGGCTATCTGGTCATTTTTGACGCCAACCATAACATTAAATCGTCCTTGGATCAAACTTTCCACTGCATGGAAACCAACACGGCTCGCCAAAATACGGTCTATACAGGTAGGAGCGCCTCCTCTTTGTATGTGACCCAAAATAGATACTCTTGTATCCATTTGTGGTAATCTTTCGCGTACGACTTTTGCGACTTCCATAGCACCTCCAAATTCGTCACCTTCCGCTACGACGATTAGGTTAACGAGTTTTTTGCGTTTTTCCTTTTCGGAAAGGGACGCTATGACATCGTCAATATGCGTTTCACTTTCCGGTATCAAAATGTTTTCCGCTCCAGTGGCAATACCACTATGAAGTGCCAAATAACCAGCATGTCGCCCCATGACTTCTACAATAAAGAGACGGTCATGTGCGTCTGCCGTGTCTCTAATTTTGTCAATAGCATCAATAGCTGTATTGACTGCCGTATCAAAACCTATCGTAAAATCAGTTCCAAATAAATCCTTGTCTATGGTTCCCGGTAATCCGATGACGGGGAAATCAAATTCGGTACTCAACTTAAGCGCACCTGTAAAACTACCATCACCACCAATTACAATCAAGCCATCAATACCTCTTTTCGTAAGGTTGTTGTAGGCTTTTTGTCTTCCTTCTGGAGTGAAAAACTCCATGCAGCGAGCTGATTTGAGGATGGTGCCACCTCTCTGGATTATATTGGCAACGGATTTAGATTCCATGTGGAAAATGTCGTCGTTAACCATACCGTGATAACCTCTGACAATACCAAAAACATCCAAACCGTAATAAATTCCCGTGCGTACAACCGAGCGAATAGCTGCATTCATCCCTGGAGAATCTCCTCCAGAAGTTAATACAGCGATTTTAGAAATTTTTTTGTGCATATAAAGAACAAAATACTTTACAGTACCTCAAATTTTAAATTTTCATATCTATTTGCCAATTGAAGTTGGCCGATTGAGTGCCAAATGTAACAATTTTAATTTTTTTACGCAAACGTGTGCAAAATATGCGATGAATGATTTTATCCACAAAAGCAAAAAACGATATTGCAACGTGTTTTTACCTATGTGGATAAAGTATGTATGTTTATGGTTTCTTGTTGTTACAAGGAACGCTTACTATTTTTGAAATTATATGTATCTTGACCACCTAACCATGAAGTTTTTTTTCAACTAAATATTTGCTTAACTATATTCAAATAACCAACTAACATTATTATGCAAGAGAAATATGTCCCTTCTGGAATATCCTCCATTCAAGGATTCATTATTACCCTATGTCTGGGAATCATTGGCGCTGTAGTTGTACCTATTGTCTATATTATATTGGGTAGATTGATTCCTAACATTTGGTTTATTGCCATTATTTCCGTGCTTTTCGGATTTGCGGTTGCCCTATTTATCGATTTAGGTATAAAAATAGGAAAGGTGAGAAGTAAAAAAACGGCTGTTGGTATTGGCGTTTTTTGTGGTTTGTTAAGCTATTATTTGCAATGGGTGGTTTTTGACGCCTTGATGTATAGCCCAAAAGGATTCACTTTTAACCTTGGCAGCGAAGACTTAAAAATGTTGCTCAAGGACATATTTTATTTGTTTGTACATCCAAATATTCTGTTTGGAGAGATTTGCAATATTAATGAAGTCGGCTCATTTCGGATAAAAGGTAGCGGTAACGTAAAGGGAGCACTTTTGTGGGTAATATGGGCTGCAGAGTTTTTGGTTATAGTCGGAAGTACCATCTATGGTGTAGTGACTGGTAAGGTGATGCATCCTTTTTCAGAATCGAATGACGAATGGATGGAAAAACGTAAAACCTCTATCCGTATTCCTGTGGTAAACGACAAAGAGACTTTTGTCACAAGACTACAAAATGGTGATCATAAAATTTTGGAAAATGAGCCAGCTCTTGCAACAGCAGACAGTTATGCAGAAGTAAACATATTTGAATCTAACGGAGATAGTATGAAGTACTTGACTGTATTCAATGTTCAAAATACGAGAAAGAAAAAAGACCTAAAGAAAATGATAGTAGTAAAGTTTTTGCCTCTATACAATTCAAATATTTAGATACAGAGAAATTCTATTCTTTCGTTTTTTTAACGAAAGGATTGAATGAAAAATATTATGTCCAACTCGTTTTGTATTAGGAACGAAAACTATTTAATCTAAAGAATTCCTCGAAGCTTTGCTTCGGGGTTACAGGTTCAAGCGAATGCAAATTTTTGCGAAGCAAAAAAGTTCTTACAAAATGGTGGTCG
>QFOI01000433.1 GCA_003241175.1 Pseudopedobacter saltans | reverse complement strand
GCCACAGTCTGTTTGCTTTGCAGGAGAGGTTGGTTTGAATGGAGAAATAAGAGCTGTCAACCGCATGGAACAACGTATATCCGAAGCTGAAAAACTTGGTTTTGAAAAAATTATCATTTCAAAATTCAGTCAAAAATCATTCGATAAGAATAAATTCAAAATTGAAATTGTAGCACTTGGAAAAGTAGAAGAACTATACAAATACCTTTTTTGAAGAAGACAACAATATTAATACAGCCGTTGATAGTAATTTCATGAGAAAGTACCTAATACTGTTATATTTCCTTTTGACTTCCGTACTCTCAAAGTCACAAAGTAAATTAGACAGTATATTAAGTGAAGCCGAAAAGAAAAGTAAAGAAGTTTTTCTTTCAAAGGTTTACACTATTAAAGATTCTTCGTCTAGTGTTAATGAGAGAACATATGAAAATCAGGGAATGTATAGTTCAACTTACTTGATTCTAAAATCAGATTCCTCATTTGTATATTACTCGGTATATGAAGTTGGTTTTGATTTATCTTTTGGAAAATGGATTCAGATTAAATCTGATACGATACTCCTAAATTGGGACAAGAAAAAAACTCTCGACGCAACAAAGGACAAAAGTCAATATCATCAATATTTTGCTTTTTCTTTTCCTCTTCCGGTCTCTATAAATAACTGGGCAGTTAAAAAAATTGGAAGGAAACTAGAGCCAGTTAAGTTAGGCGTCGAAAGTCAAAAAAACTAATACCAACATTGGCATTTCCAAAAGCGGGGATGATAGTTCAAACTTTAACTTTTGCACTTATATTTCACAAAAACCTTTTCACCAACTATTTTTGATCACATTAAATTATCTACTGACCTTGTGCCAAACTATAAGATCTATTTTCTCCGATTTTTAATAGCGATTCTACGGAAACGACCTTTAAGATCTTTGCCGTTTTTTCACACAAAGTATTGATTTCGTTTTGTGTCAGCGCCACTTCAGACTCGAACCTGACTCCGTATATATTGGTCAAATTGGTAAAAACCGAACCTGTTGGCCACACTTGCGTACCACGGTTACTGAGGTTGATTAGTTTTATTTTATCATCAGAAATTGTTTTCGCTTTTTCTGCGAGAACATTGGGTTGTTCAGAAGATTTTACAAAGAAATCAAGACCAACGATAGTTTCAGGTTCTTTTGTCTTAGGTAACATCATTATATTTTCGGTCAGATGAGGACGTTCTAATTCAATTGGCTCATCAGGAGCACCAACTCGTACTGAATGACTCGGTTCTTTACCAAAATTTGCAATGATAGTGTCGGCAAAATCTTTAGTGTTGAGCACCGGTGTCGACTTATCACCAAAATCACCTGTATGCGCTCCAGATTCCAAAGTAAAAAGTAAAGCATTCTCCACTTTGGCAGCGGTATTGGTCAAACCTAGATGATTCAACATAGCAATACCGCTCAGAAGCAATGCAGTCGGGTTCGCAATTCCTTTTCCCGCGATATCGGGAGCGGTTCCATGTACCGCTTCGAATATACAAACATGATCTCCAATATTGGCAGAAGGTGCGAAACCCAAACCACCAACCAACCCGGCACAAAGATCACTCACAATATCACCTTGCAGATTGGTCAATACTACTACATCAAACAGATTGGGACGTGTCACCAACTTCATACAGAGATCGTCAACAATAACATCATCTGCATTTAAATCAGGATATTCCTGCGCAATCTCATAAAACTTTTTTAGGAAAAGACCGTCTGTCAACTTCATGATATTGGCTTTGTGCCCACACGTCACACGTGTTGCTTTTTGCTTTTGCGCCATTTCAAAAGTGTAACGGATCACCTGCTCGCTACCCGAACCAGTGACCATACGACGGCTGACAGCTACATCCTGCGAAAGCATATGTTCAATACCGCCGTAGGTATCTTCAATATTTTCACGAACTATTGTTATATCTATAGGAATACCAGCTTTGCTAAAAACAGTATTGACTCCATGCAAAGTCTGGAAAGTGCGTCGATTGGCATAGGTGTTCCAAGTCTTACGAGCCGTCACGTTAATACTTTTGACACCCTTTCCCTTGGGCGTTTCCATCGGACCTTTGCACAAGATACCCAAATCTTCAATCGTTTCTTTCGCATCGGGAGTCATGCCATTATTGAAACCTTTTTCGAAAACCCATTTCCCCATATCGACGTATTCGTATTCCAGTGGGACGTTGGCAGCATTGAATATTCCAATGACCGCGTCCATTATTTCCGGCCCAATTCCATCTCCTTTGGCAACAGCAATCTTAATCATGAGAAAAGTATTTAGTGCGTAAAATTGTGAGTTATAAATATATCGAAAAAACAGTTAAATCAGTAATTTAGCTACTTTTATACCAATGAAAAATTTGTTAATTTATAGTGTATCCAATACCGAAAGATTGTCCTATATATTGAATTTCTTTTGGGGAAACAACTATCACATTACAAATTCCGTTGAAGATTTCCGAAGCCATATTGGAGCAAAAATCGCTTACTCATCCGACCAAATAGATGAAAGAGCCTATTGGATACAATCCACGGATCTTTTACAAAAACAGAATATTGAACCACAGTCCTGCAATATTAGTTATTGGAAAAATTTGCCGATTTTTTTTCAAAATGGAGGCGATTTACCTTTTGATATATTGGCAGCAAGTTTTTATCTATTGTCTCGATATGAAGAATATCTGCCGCACGAAAAAGACCAATATGGACGTTACAAGGAAACAAACGCTATTGCGTTCAAAGAAAAATTCCTCCACCTACCGCTGGTTGATCTTTGGTTTCAACAAGTAGAAACCATTCTTCAGGAAAAATTTTCAGACTACCAGCCACAGCTTTCTACATTTCGGTACATACCGACTTTTGATATTGATATGCCTTATGCTTTATTGCATAAACCTTTTTACGTGCAAGTTGGACGTTTGGCAAAAAACATGTTGAATGGAAACAGAGAAGAATTTAACTTTCAAATAAATATTTTAACAGCTAAAACACAAGATCCCTTTGACACTTTTTCCTTATTGGACACACAGATCAACCAATATGTTTTTTCCCCTTTAT
>QFOI01000042.1 GCA_003241175.1 Pseudopedobacter saltans | reverse complement strand
ATACGTTGTTCATAAGAAAAGAATTCATAGACCTTCCTCTATTTTCTTATGACGTAAAATGGGAAAGGTTTTTCTAACAATATTATCCCCACCCATATTCCCTCCCCTACGAGGGGAGGGTTAGGGAGAGGTTTTCAAAAACATGGAATACATTGTTGATAATAAATAACCTATGCTCAACAAATAAAACTAAATCTGAAAGTATTTTATCAAGCAATAGAAATCCAACATTTACGATTTTTTTCTGAAGAATCCAAGATTTTCCAATATTAACTTTTTATTAAATCCTTCAAATACGGGTTAACCTGATAGTATTGACTCTATTTTTGCGCCTAAATATTATCGTCAAATGGGATTATCTAACACATTCGGAAAACTGTTTATGCCTAAAAACAAAGTTTTCTATGAATTATTCGAAGATGTAGCTAGGGTTGTAAAAGAAATAGGAATCACCCTAAATCAGATGGTTAACGAATCTGACAAGGACAAAAGAGCCGTTTTTCTATCCAAAATCGAAGATCTAGAGCACAAAAATGACGACAACACACACAAAATTTTTACTGAGTTAGGAAGAAATTTTATTACACCTTTTGATAGAGAAGACATCCACTCCTTAGCAAGTGCATTGGACGACATTGCTGACTACATATATGGCACAGCCAAAAAAATACATATTTATAGTGTCAATCCAAATGACACCGCTATCCAAAAAATGGCTGATCTCATCGAACAGGGCACCAAAGAAATAGAAGTAGCGGTCAACGGTCTTCGTGACATGAAAAACCTTCGTAAGATGACCGAAGCCATGGTAAAAATAAATAGTGTTGAAAATCAAGCTGATGATGTTTATGACCTTGGTATCGAAAAACTTTTTGAAACAGAAAACGATATCAAAACCTTAATCAAGAAAAGAGAAATCTTTTCCAGTATGGAAACGGTAACGGATAAATGTGAAGACGCCGCTAACGTAATAGAATCTATTATCATCAAATATGCTTAGTCACAGTTGATTGGCATTTATTTGTTTACCTAATTATTAATCATGAGTTTACTACTCGTTTCCATTATTGTCATAGCTCTGATATTTGATTACATCAATGGTTTTCATGATGCGGCTAATTCCATTGCGACAATAGTTTCTACCAAAGTACTAACACCATTCCAAGCTGTATTATGGGCTGCATTTTGGAACGCCATTGCTTATTTTATATTCACAGACCATAAAGTTGCAAATACGATAGCGAAAACTATCCATCCTGAATTTATTGATTTGCATGTAATATTGGCAGGTCTAATTGCAGCAGTGATCTGGAATCTGATAACTTGGTGGTTTGGTATACCTTCCAGTTCATCTCATACATTGATAGGAGGATTTATTGGTGCAGCATTTGCCAAAGTCGGGACATTTAAAGTTGTGGTATTGGCAAATTTGATCAAGACAGTTGTATTCATTTTTCTCTCTCCTATCATAGGAATGATACTGGCCTTCATCATTACATTAATAATTGTTTGGATTTGTAGAAGGTCCAATCCATACAAAACAGAATGGTGGTTCAAAAAATTGCAGTTGGTTTCTTCTGCAGCATTTAGTCTAGGTCATGGAGGTAACGATGCGCAAAAAGTAATGGGATTGATAACTGTAGCCATCGCCTATCAGAAATTCGGCAACAATATGCCTGATGATGTTGTAAAACACATGCCCTATTGGGTACCGATGGCATGCTATTCTGCCATTGCACTAGGAACAATGAGTGGTGGTTGGAAAATTGTGAAAACAATGGGGTCTCGAATCACCAAAGTAACACCACTGGAAGGCGTTGCGGCCGAGACCGCTGCAGCAAGCACCTTGATACTTACAGAAACTTTAGGTGTTCCTGTGAGTACTACGCATACTATCACTGGAGCCATCATAGGCGTGGGTGCCACAAAACGGCTTTCTGCTGTAAGATGGGGTGTTACTGTCAACCTTATTTGGGCATGGGTATTGACAATCCCGGTAAGTGCCTTGTTTGCTGCCATATTCTATTGGCTATTAAGAGCAATATTTCATTTCGTTTAAGTTTTACTTCCAATATGAGGAAGGGGTAGATTTTCTACCCCTTTTTTTATGCGTTCGATTTGGACAATATTTATCGTAACAAAACGTTAAATAACATTGAATAGCTGACTCGAAAGACATCGACACCCATGAAAAATAACCTGTTACTCGTTGCAACTCTTTTATTCTTTTTTATTTGTCCTAGTGTATCAGCACAAAACGCGCCGACATTCACCATTTCGGTAAACGGCAATGAGGTTAATTCGGTATGTTTAGGCATAGCCCCCACATTTAAGGCAACATCATCCAGTAATAGCTTTTCATGGGATTTTGGAGATGGCAAATCAGGAACTGGCTCTAGCATATCCAACCAATATACACAAGCAGGAAGTTATATCGTCACTTTAAAAGACAATGAAACAGGCTTGTCCACGCCCAAAACCATTGTCGTTAATCCTGTACCAAAATCAAGCTTTTCGCTTTCTTCAAATTCCAGTTGTACAGGTACGCCTATTACATTCACGAGTACTTCTACGTCAATCTCTCCAATAGTTTTATATCAATGGGATTTTGGAAATGGCAATGGTGCAAGCAAGTCAAATCCTTCAACAGATTTTAGTTACAACAGTGCAGGAACATTTACACCAAGCCTAATTGTACAAGACCAGAATGGTTGTACTGGAACAAGCATCAACAATCCGCAAATACAAATTGGAGGTTCAGATGTACAAGCATCCTTTCAAGCCAATGGCAATCTTTTTTACAGTTGTGACAATAGCATAGCATTTGTAAACAATAGTAACGAAAATGGAAAATCAGGTGTAAGCTATACTTGGGATTTTGGGGATAATAGCACGAGCAATTCCAAAAATCCGGGAACGCACACATACGGGGGACCAGGCGTGTACAAAGTTAGCCTAAAGGCTTCTTATGGTGGTAATGCAGGTTGCGCTCCTGGTTTTACACAAACAGTTTATATTGGAAAGCCTACAATTTCTATCAACGCTCCCAATGAAATATGTGCGAATGCTTTGTTTAACCTAAGTGCAACAAGCAATATTAACGGATTCGTAGAATCCATATCGGATCTTACTTGGCAATTAGACAATGGAAATGTTTTAAATGGAGGTGCAAGCGGATACTTTAACAACGTCCCGGGCAGCAATTTGGTTAGAGTTACAAATGTAAAAGGATGCCCAAATCAGGCGACAAAATTAGTCAATGTTTTAGCGGCGCCACAAGTTAATCTGTCCTTGATTCCAAGCTTTGGTGCATGTACTGAAACTATAGTGAGTTTTACAACAACGACATCCAGCAGTAACACAACCCCTGTACAGTCTTACAATTGGACCGCTGGCGACGGCACCCCACCAACAGGCAATGTTCCAAGTTCCGCTTATATCCACCAATATGACGTGGCTGGCAACTACACTGCGTCTGTCTCTGCGACAAGCACTTCTGGGTGTACTTCCACCACACAAGTTCCAGTATCTATCATCAATGACTGTACAGATTATGGATTTGGAACAGCATATAACCCTGTTTTTTCGTTCACAAGTTTGGGATGTAATAATAAATATACAATCACCATCAAAAATAAAAATGGATTGAATCCAGTTAAAGAATGGATTGTAGATGGAATAGTGTATCCAGCAGTCAATGATGAGGCGACAGTCTCATTACCCCCCCCAAATCCAGGCGAAAAAAACAAAAAGTATACAGTTCGGACTGTCTTTAAAAATGGGACATTTGCCGATACCAAAAATATAGGAATTATAGATGAGGAGGCCAACTTTACTTTCATTAATACAGACAATGGTTCAAAGTTTTGTGCCAGCAACAGATTTGTTTTTTATACAGACACTTCAATCAATCTACAAAACGTTTCACAACTAATTTGGAAAATCGTTAACATAGGAACTCAAGAATCCTATAATATTTCAGGCAATTCGCCATCATTTGTTTTTCCTAAACCTGGAGAGTATAGTGTAGAATTAACAGTATATGATGTTCGACCAACACCTTGTATTAGTACCATCACTAAAAACATTAAGGTTGATGGTATGGCCATTGATTTTACGGCAGATTCAACGGTATTTTGTTATGCGAATCCAACAATGAATCTAAAAGTACATATTAATAATTCCGCCAATATACAGTCAATATATTGGGAAACAGGTGATGGTACTCGTTTTAATAGTTTAGCAAGTGCAACTGACACAACCTTAGTCTATCAATACAACTATACAGGAAATAATAATCAAAATTTTTATAGAGTTTATTTTGCAGCGCTAGATGCCGATGGATGTTTAACATCTTTGGGCAAAGATGATTTTATCAAAATATTTGTCCCCAAGGTTAGTTTTTACAAAACTGACACAATTCTTTGCTCAACAAAAAAAATATTGATACAAAACACTTCCAATGTACCTAATGGCGATTATCTGTGGAAAGTAGGAAACTTCACCAAAACTTATCAAAATAGATCAGAGTTCAACCATACATTTGACTCCATCCCAAATCCATCCACAATGGACGTATATCTTAAAGTTACCGATGCTGGTGGTTGTACCAAAGATACTTTAATTGAAAACTACATAAGATTTGCAAAACCAACTGCAAAATTTGATATCGTCAATAAAAATCTGTTGAATGAATGTCCATCTTACACATTGATATTGAAGAATGCATCTAATAATTTTACATCAGCAAACTGGGTTATCACGGATAGAGCGGTCTCCAGCTATTCCATATTAGACTCTTTGTACTATACGGTAAGACATCCAGGTAAGACAAGCATAAACCTAAACATAAGTCTAGATGGTTGCAGTGACACTATTATTGACACCTTTACAGTGAAAGGACCTGTAGCCACCTTAAAAATTTTAGACTCGGTAGGATGTACCCCATATAACAGTCGAATGGTAATAAGCCACAATGATGATGTCAATGGATATCAATGGGATTTTGGTGATGGTAATACTATAGTGAGTGCCAATGCTGACAGCATTGTTCATACCTATAGGACAGCAGGTACATACACTCCGAAAGTATCCGTCTCAGGTTACGAAGGATGTACAGATAGTTTAGACGTCCTCACCACCATTACAGCCGCACATCTTTCTCCTACCATGCAAGCATTTAACGTATTGGATAAATGCTCATTGGATACTCCAAAATTTTTAAATACAACGCAAATCATAGCCATACCAATACAAAAGTATATTTGGAATTGGGGTAATGTTTTGAAGGAAGAAAATAATTCTAAAGACACAATAGCTCGTTTATTTCCAGACACAAGTATGTATGTACCGGTTTCGCTAACTGCAGTCACTGATTTTTGTACTGCGACGAGCGACACGGTTATAGTATCACCTCATTTTACCAACAAGATATCCATTGTTGGAGATTCGGCTTTCTGCGATAATGTCTCACTAAGTTTAAAGGGCGTTGCTACGAATACACCTGATGCCAACAATATATACACTTGGTACACTCAAAAAGATAGTGTATTGTATTCAGGGAAAGACTCCACGCTCACAATGCCCATGGACTCTTCATTGATGAATCTAGTAAAATTAAAACTCACCAATACCTTTGGCTGCACCAATACTACCACCCAAAATATCAAACTATTAAAATCCCCCACTATCCTCTTAGATGATTCTTTAAAACTTTGTAGAGCGGATAGCATAACTTTACACGGTTCAGCAGATGGAAATTTTTTATGGAATTCTACTAGTTCGCAGATCTTAGATCCTACTTCATCTAATCCGACGATCTACCCTAGTGAAAGCACTTATTTTTACACAACAGTCACTAACAATGATAATTGTCAAGCTAAAGACAGTATTTGGGTACAGGTTGATGCAAGAATTGGAACTTCTTATCAGGACAATTATAAATCTTGTTTGAGTGATACTTTGGGCACTACCATTCAGGTCAATACTCAAATTCCATCGCATTTCACTTGGAGTTCATTACCGTTAGATGGTTCCATAACGGATTCAACAGGTCCAATAATAACGGTCAACCCTCGTGTAATGACTACCTATCATTTTGTCGCCCATAGCCAAAATGTTTGCCCTGATGAAACGGGAGATATTTTATTACAGTATGCGCCATCTCCGGTAATTAATTTTGTAAACAAAGTTATTACGGAGCCTGCGGGAACTTTTTTCACTCTAGCTCCAAATATTGAAAACCTTACCCCTGGCACTAGATTTACATGGACTCCAGACACTAGACTTGACAATCGATACGCTCAAAACCCAACAGTTATTGCCGACAAAGATATCACTTACACGCTAGCTTTGCTGGATCAATATGGATGCACCACTTCCGATTCTGTAAGCATTAAAGTCCTTTGTAACACTAGCAAAATACTTATGGCGAATGCCTTTACACCTAATGAAGATGGCAAAAACGATAGGTTTTATGTTACAGGATATGGCATAAGGAATGTGGTACATTTTTATGTTATTGATAGATGGGGCAAAAAGATATTTGAAAGGAACAATATAGCAGCCAATGACATCAGCCAAGGATGGGATGGCACCATCAACGGTAAACCTTGTGAAGCAGGAACTTATATGTACATGGGAGAAGTTGAATGTACCGAAGGAAACAAAATACCCATAAAAGGAAGTGTCGTTCTCATAAGATAAGTTTCTTGTATTTAAATATTTCTTTCGTCTTATCGTTCTGTATGGATATATTTGGATATAATTTGTAAACATTGTTTCAGAAACGTGCTAACCTCCTATATTTGAGCATTTTGACTTCAATATGCTTGATACTTGTGGCAAACATTAGCTTTGCACAAACCCCTTCTTTTTCCATGCAGGTAAGCAACATGGATGTAAATGGTTCATGTGTAGGAATTGGTGTTACTTTCACTAATACTTCCACTGTATCAGTTAATAGTTTAAGATGGGACTTTGGAGATAATTATACTACTACGAACACAAACTCCATTGCACATACATACAGTATAAGCGGCAGTTATACCATTACATTAACCAATACGCAAAATCAAACAACAGCGTCGAAAACGATAACCATTTATGCCAATCCCAAAGCGAGCTTTACTCTTTCTGACAGTACGGCATGCATAGGCAATAATATCAATTTTACCAGCACGTCAACACAAGGAAGCACTCCACTCAAATACTATTCTTGGACATTTGGTGACGGAAATGTCCTTCCTCAAGAAACAAGTCCATCCATTTCTCACGCTTACAGCAGCGCAGGCACTTTTGTACCGATTCTTACGGTAAGGGATGAAAATGGGTGCTCTGGAACTAGCACGACAACAAAGCAAGTACAAATCAATAATAGTCAATTGCAAAGTGCTTTTTTGGCAAACGGCACAGATTTTTACAGTTGTACCAATAGTATCAATTTAGAAAACACGACAAACGAGAACAGCATTAGTAATGTGTCCTATGTTTGGAACTTTGGAGACAATAGTTCCAGCAATTTGAAGTCTCCTACAAGTCACACCTATGCCACCGCTGGTTTGTACACCATCAGTCTTCAAGTAAACATTGGTGGTACAAGTGGATGTTCCCCATCCTATTCCAAACAAGTTTATATTGGACAACCGACAATCTCAATTGATGCACCAACTTCGATATGTACCAATACGTCATATCCAATAAGTGCAACATCCAACATTCCAGGATTTATTGATAATAACAGTGATCTATCTTGGAGCAGTTCCAATGGGCTAGTTTTTTCCAATGATAGCAGTTCCATTTCTGCAAATGCATCTGGCACAGCTACACTTTTTGTATCCAATAAAAAAGGATGCAAAGCGACCAGTAGCCAAAACATAAATATAAATGACATACCAAGTTTTAACCTAAATGTCACCCCAAATACCGGAATTTGTGTTGGAGTGGCAGTTAACGGAATAGTAAACGCAACAAATGGTAGTAGCATACAAAAATACGTCTGGTCTCCAATAAATTCCATAAGTGACACAACGAATCTCAGTTCTTATCAATATACTTATAATAGTTCAGGTCAATATAATTTCAGTGCTACTGCTATAAGCATCAATGGTTGTGCCTCAACGCAGTACACAACCTTGAACATAGGTGAAGATTGTATTGATAATGGTTTAGGATCGGCGTATAACCCCATATTTTCCTTTGCAAGTTTGAGTTGCAGTGACAAATACACGATTAAAATAGTCAACAAAAATACAAGTAGGCAAGTTTCCTATTGGTCTGTAAATGGAGTTCAATACCCTTCAGCAGATGGACAGTCTGCCATCATAACTTTGACACCTGCAACCAAAGGCTACATATATTCCATAAACACGTTTTACCGAGATGGAACTAGTGATCTAGGGCGTAAAATCGTAATCATTGACGAAGTAGCCGCCTTTGATATCATTAATAATGATAATGCAAGTCTTTATTGCGCTAATAACAGTTTTAGTTTTTTGACTAGTAGCGTCAACCCTGGAAACATATCTTCCTTTTCATGGATAGTTAGAGACGAAACTCAGGGAACAACCATTGATTCGTCCAATAGTGCAAATCTATCTTATTCATTTCCAAAAGCAGGCAACTATTCTGTTTCATTAAGTATTGCCGACCTTCGAAATCCGAGTTGTATAAGTCAAGTTAAAAAAGATTTAGTTGTAAACGGTATTACTGGAGATTTTACGATAGAAAAAGGGGCTTTTTGTATTCCCAATCCTAAAGTAACGGTGCAATTACAAAATGTTACGACGTCTTCCACTTTAAACAAGGTAACCTGGTCCTTTGGAGATGGTTCGGTTCGTCCTATAACCAATCCAAAAGTAACAGATACGGTCCAGCACCAATACCAAAGCAACAACAGCAGTTATACACCTTATACCATCAATGCAAAATTGGAAGATGCGGCCGGCTGTACCATGAACATAACAAAAGATGGGATAGTAAAAGTATACAATCCTAAAATAGGTTTTTACAAAAAAGACACGGTTTTATGTACTAGTAAAACTATCACCATCAACAATACCTCAGATGCTTATGGTGCTAATTATACATGGAATGTTGGAGGGCAGACACAAACCACTAGTGGAAATAACCCTTTCATCGGCACATTTTCCAATGTAGCCAACCCGTCAGAATTAGATGTTGCACTTCATCTTGTGGATGCTGGTGGCTGTACAAAGGATACAATTGTGAGAGGGTATATCAAATACAGAGAACCCGTAGCTAGTTTTGTCATTTCCAATGTAGAGGAGCTATACAACTGCCCTCCATTTACCTTAAACATTGAGAATACTTCCCAAAATTTTGATTCTATTCATTGGTCTATCAATGGAACTTTTAATTCCATACAAAAAGATTCTTTTTACTATACTGTACTTCACCCAGGTCCTGTAGCAATCGACCAAAGTGCCGTATTGGATGGTTGCATAGCAAACTATAGTGAAAATTATGTTGTCAAAGGGCCTGTTGCCAAATTATTGACAAAAGATACGATCGGATGTACACCCTACACAACATTACTTTATGTATCAGACAATACAGATATTGTTTCTTATCAATGGGACAAAGGGGACGGCATCACTTATGTGACAGACAACACTTCTGATAGTATTCGCTTCACTTATGAAAAAGGAGGTACCTATTATCCATCAGTCACTTTTGTTGGTGTTGAAGGTTGTTCGGATAAACAAGAATATCCATCTCCGATAATTGCCATGCAAAGTGTTGACTTGAAATACAAAGACAATTATCTCTTTTGTTCCAATGACTCCATTATCCATTTGACTGCGGAAGCTGCCAATGTTGCCTCATTCAGTTGGTCACAGACGCCGACGACTGGTTATATGAGTGATGTTACAGGATCTTCAATAGGAATTATACCAGTAGAAAGTACAACTTACCACGTCATTGCGCATAGCGCCAATGATTGCCCTGACGAAACGGGAGATATTTTTGTCAAAACAGCAACTGCCTCGGTCGTGAGTTTTTCACCAAATACTATTACTGTACCTGCCGGAACGGTATTTCCTATCAATCCAACTATCACCAATGAAAACCTAGGTGTAGAATACTATTGGACGCCAGATTTCAGAATAAACAACAGGTATTTAAAAGATCCTACAATTATAGCAGACAAGGATACGGTCTATTACTTAAATGTCAAAAACAATGAAGGATGCGTCTCGTCTGATAGTGTTAGAATATATGTACTCTGCAATACATCAAAACTAATGATGGCGAATGCATTTACGCCAAATGGCGATGGAAAAAATGATATCTTTTATGTAACGGGATACGGTATTAAGAATGTTTTGCACTTCGTAATATTCGACCGATGGGGCAAAAAAGTATTTGAAAGGAACAACATATCATCCAATGACATCAGTCAAGGTTGGGATGGGCATATCGGAAGTCAATTAGCGGCACCTGGGACTTATATCTACTTGGCAGAAGTAGAATGTACCGAGGGAAATGTAATACCTCTAAAAGGAAGCGTTGTATTGATCAGATAAAAATTATACTTTAAGGCCAAATATCAACAAACTTTCTTTTGCACCTTCTAGCTCAGCTATATCAGGAAGATTGCCCCATTGCTGAAAACCCTTTCTTTCAAAAAGTTTGATACTTGGTTCGTTGTGGGCAAATATGAAACCTAACATGGTTTCTATTTTATAAGATGGAGCCACGTCAATGGCAAACTGCAGTATTTGAGCACCATAACCTCTACCACGCGTTTCCGGATCCAAATAAATGCTTACTTCGACAGTCTTGTCATAGGCCTTTCTTCCATAAAAAGCCTGAAAACTTAGCCAGCCAACCATTGCACCATGGCTTTCGTGCTCAAAAACCCATAAGGGTCTATTAATCGGATCATGCTGTATAAACCAGTTAATCCTATCTTCAGCTGACACTTCTTCTAGATCAGCTGTTACTACATGACTTTGAATTGTCGTATTGTATATTCTGACAATTTCAGGCAGATCCTCAATTGTTGCAATTCGATGCTCCATAAATCTATCTTATCAATACTATCGTTCCTTTTTTGTGATATTCTCCACAAAAAGAACTGTTACCAACCACTTCATATATATAGGTACCAGTCGGTTGCAGTTCATTTTTGTATCGACCATTCCAACCATGCTCTTGGTTTTGGCTATTGAAAACCAATTGTCCATAGCGGTTAAATATACGCAAAGAAAACTTATTCATAGCAACATTTGATATAATAATAAAAATGTCATTCTTGCCATCTCCATTGGGTGTAAACGCCGATGGGATAAAAAACAGTGAACTGGACGGATCAAATGCTACAACTTGCGTGTAGCTGACTTCATAAGGGCATCCATATTTGTCCTCAATCTTTGCACTATATGTTGTAGTCTTAGTCGGTTTGATAACCGCATTATTTCCGTTTGGAGTCAAGGTCTCATTGGTTTCCCATACAACATTTCTTCCATCCTTCACATAGAGTTGAGCAGAAGGATTGGCACAATCAATAGTATTGGAAACTGCAATAGACAAACTAGTCTCTGGAAAAACATTAATCGTTGAACTTAAGGATGCCCTTTCTCCACATTTAGTATTGGAAATATCGACTTTATAGGTTTCAGATTTTGACGGAACAACATCAAGGCTTGCATCTTTTCCCAAAATATTACCTTCGTTGTCTTGCCATTCATAAGAATCTCCCCCAACTGCCAAAAGCGTCACACCTTTGCCATTGCATACGGTAGAATCCGTTGGCGTCATAGCGAATTTCGCAGCATCGGGCACCGTAATTAATACATCTGCATCGTATTGACAACCATTTTCTTTTTCAACTGATAAATGAAAATTCGTAGTTTCTTCCATGGTAGCAATGGTAGTTCGTTGATTACTATTAGACAATTGCAAAGTCGGAGTCCATCTATATTGAGTATTCTGATCCGATATCGAAGACACAAGAGTTACGGTTTGACCTTTGCAAATTTCCTCAGATGTATTTTCTATAACATTCGGTAAAACTGTTGCAGAAACAGATTTGGAGGTAGTTCCTGAACAACCATTGTTATCCGATACTTTAAGACTAATTGTATAAATTCCACTTTCTTGATATTTTACTTCTGTATTCGGTGTCGTTTGATTCGCAATATTATCTCCAAACCTCCATAGATAAGAGACAACATTGGACGTTGTATTGGCAAGCTTAAAATGCGCTGGATCACAAATATCTTGATCTATGTCGAAAGTTGAGGTTAGATTGCAATCTAAGCTCGGACACCCATTATCAGCTAATATGCAAGAAGGGACTGGGACAGGATAAGTTATAGCTTCTGACAACGTACCGTCGAATGCAGTATTTCCTTGTAAATTTTTAAGTGAGTTAAATCTATAATAAGCTAATAGGCCAGACTCGCTTGTCGGATTTGTTAAAGGCGTGATCATATTACTAAAAATCTGATTCTGAGTTCTAGTAACGTTCCAAATTCTTACTTCATTTATATATCCAGTATAGGATTCCGCCAATGAATTTTGTGTAGCGACGGTACCTATAACAGTATTCCAGTTGTTTTGTATCAAATTACCAGAACACTTAATTGAACTCATGCGAATTCCATTTCTATAAAACACCAATTCTTCGCCGTCATAAGTCATTGCAACATGGTATGTTTTTCCCTGTAAAGTTGCACATATTGGAGGAGTTGAATAATGCACACCATTAGTCAAAGTTATTTGTCCTCTATCAGGACGGAGTAAATAATTGCAATCTGCTGGCCAAGCATGCTTAGAAACAATATCTCCTGATGAATTCAAGGTATACTGAACACTTGGATTAATCTCTGCTTCTATAGTTAGGTGCTGACCTGTAATAGCAATATTACCAATTGCAATACCTCTTAATGTTCTAGTTGTAAAATTAGCCCATGTATTGCAATCTTGAATTTGTTGTGAATAACCCAAAATCGAAGAAAATAGCAATAATAAGATACATATATGTTTTATCATAAGCAAAGATCACATTAAAGCACTTTGTAAAAATAAGGTTTATTGTTACAAATTATGGGGACATATTTCCACACCTTAAGCATATTAACCGTATAGCCCGTCCATTTTTTTATATGATTCAATGGATTCTTTAATCTAAATACATTTTCGATAAAACCCATTAATAAAAATACTGGTATCTCAATCATATAGACGAAAAAAACAATGAAAAACCAGACAATTCCAAACTCTTTTCTTATTCGAACAAAATTGGAAATCATTATCTGTAAACCTTTCTTGTCATATAAATTATAATAACCCTTCCCTTTAGACTCGAAAGTTTCATTTGCAGTCTCACCTTGCAAATGAATAATTTTCTCAGAGCCATAAATACATAGTTTCCCCACTTTTTTGAGTCGTGAACACCATTCAGCTTCTTCCGCATAAAGAAAAAAGTCTTCATCTAACAGTCCGGCTTTGTCGATCGCAGATTTTTTAACCATCAAAAACGCACCATTTATCCAATCTATATCTATGGTGCTAGTGGCATTAGGCACATTTGGCTTTTTCACTTTTACCACTTCTCCAAACCATTTCAGAAAATTACCTATATAAGGCAATGGCAATAAGTAATTCAATCCCCCTTTCATAGCATAGTTTCCAGAAATCTGAGGAGAACCGTCTTCATTTAGTAATTGGACTCCGCAAGCTACATATTGACTTGAGGATAGACTTTTATATGTGTTATCAATAGCCTTGTTTAGTATTAAGGTATCTGGATTGAGCAATAAAACAGTATCTCCCATAGAAACTTTAATACCGACATTATTGGCTCTTGCAAATCCCGCGTTATAGCCAATGTCTACCCATTTTGCATTAGGGAATTGCTCCAAAACCTTATCCTTTCCCCTCTTGTCGGTACTGTTGTCAATAATTATAATTTCATAATCAATAGCAGTAGTCTCTCGATATACAGTATGTAAACAATCCATAATCAAATCTGTACTATAATAATTAACCAAAATAATACTAAGCATCGATTCTATTATAGTTTTTAAGAAAAGAGAATAACATAGCGACCTTTGAAAATATTCCTATTGATCTTAAATTCATAGGCAATTGATTGACATCTTTTACAATACACTGTATAATAATCGGCCAAGAATTTTTAGAAAAAGTATACTGAGCTAACATTGACAAATCAGTAATTTTTAGATTACGGACGAAGCGCCACCAACTATCATAGATCACAATATTTTTCAAAGATTGTGTACCATACTTCTCCAATATAATCAGCGCTTCTGGTAATTCAATATTTTTATTGTACTTAACTTCATTGGTTACTTGTTCAGCTCCAATACCAACATTAATAAGCGGTTCTGGAATAAAGGTAAAATCCCCCGACATATTTAAAACTCTTATATAATAATCTATATCTACACGCCATTTAAGTCTTTCGTCGTATAGTTCATGTATAGAGTTACGAACCATTGTCACGCTAGGAGGCCCGACAACATTATCACTTAGTAGACTTAATGGCTCTTTCTTTAGAAGTTTTTTTCTATAGTTGGAAGCGACAATCTCTACAGAATTTCCATTAGCAAATATGTTAGAATACGCAGAAAAGATAAAACCGTAATTAGAGATTTTAGCTGCAATTGCAAATGAGTAAAGACTTGTATTAGATGAAAACCAATCGTCATCATGCATAATTTTGATCCAATCTCCTTTGCATAAAGACAGCCCATAATTCCAATTCTGAGGCATCCCTAAAGACGGTTCATTACGATAATAATGCCAATGATCGTTTTCTAAAAGATATGAATTTACTAACTTTTTTACACTCTCGTCAGGACTATCGTCAGTAATTATCACTTCGTAATCAACATAAGTTTGTTCGAGAATAGACCTCATCAGCCTTTCCAAAAAATGTACATTTTTATAAGCAGGGATAAAAACTGATATAAAAGGCATAGAATTAAATCTGTCAGGTTTACTTTTGAAATTAAATTACTTATTCTAAAATGACAAAGTAAGGATATTATAAAACATTTTTAATGGAAAAATTAGCAGGAGCCGTTATTTTGTATAATCCCGACATAGGCTTGTGGAAACGTATATTAACCTATCTTCCTCATTTAGAGCGCTTATATATTTTAGATAATTCACCAAAAAGTAACAAGCATTTATTTCCTAATGATTTGGAGTTTAGCAAATGCCAATATATTCTAAACAATGAAAACTTAGGCATATCTGAACCTTTGAATATCGCTTGCGAAAGAGCAATACAAGATGGTTTTAATTGGCTTTTGACCATGGATCAGGACTCATTTTACAATGACCAGAGTTTTATACAATATATGAATTGTATTCAAAATTTTGAAAATAGAAATAATGTTGGAATGTTCGGATCTCAGTATAATTTAGTAAATCCTGATTTTCTAAAATGTCAATTCAATGAAGTTGAACATTTAATAACTTCTGGCAGTATCTTAAATCTTGCTGTTTTTTCGCAAATAGGTCCATTTGACAAAAATCTTTATATTGATGGTGTAGACCAAGAATACAGTTTTAGGATTATAATAAACAATTACAAAGTGATTCGTTTCGAAAACATTAGTTTCCAACATGAACTTGGAAGTAACCAATCCTTTAGATCCTTAAAAAATGGG
>QFOI01000432.1 GCA_003241175.1 Pseudopedobacter saltans | reverse complement strand
GAGGTTCAGCATTATGGTATAAGCCGCTTCGTAGGCATCCGATATGTCCGTCATAAAGTCGGGATTGAGTGGGTTGCAACGGTGGCTCTTGCGTGGGTCGTCGAAATTTATCACGTAAAATTTCGGCTGAACTTTATACTTATCCCGATGCTTCAGTAAATGATTGTAGGCAATGGTAGATAGGTCGTCGAACTTGAAATCGTAGATGTACATACTAAAGCCTTTTTCTATCTGCTGCTTGATGTAGTTGTTTACGATAGCATAAGATTTACCTGAACCCGGAGTACCCAACACAATTGATGCCCTGAAAGGATTGACAATGTTTATCCAACCGTTGTTCCATTTGCCTTTGTAGTAAAATTTGGTAGGCAGATTGACAGAGTATTCGTTTTCCATCAATTTGGTTTCCTGTTGGAAGCTCTCGTTCTCGTTGTTGAACACGTCATCCATCAGGTTAGTACGGAGCAATCGGGTCATCCATACGCCTGCCATAAGCAAAGCGATATAACCTAACGAGATAGTAAGGATATACAGGAATGTGCCTATTGTCGGGGATAGCTTTAACAGTGGTGTGTTCAGGAAGAACAGGACAAAGCCAAAGCCCAAAGCCACGTAAATTTTAGTCCAGGTTATCTTTTCATTCTTTACGCCCTTTGTGCCTAAGCAGCTTAAAGCCAATAGAACCAAAGCAAAGGCTTTGGTATATAAGGTATGCGAAAACAGTCCTGCCGTTCGCTGAAAATTCCCTAATATTTTGTTGATTACTTCCAACGTCCAGCCACGTTCCAAAAAGAAACCGTAACAGAACCAATAAAGGTGCATCAGTACCAAAAGAATACTTACTGCCCGCATAAAAGCCATTATCTTGGCAAGCCCTCTTAAATCGTCTTCTCCCTGCATTATTTTAAGTTTTAATGTTCGGGCGTGAATTTAATGGCTCTATGGAGTGGCTATAAGAATGTGGCAGCCAGTGGCGTTGTGTGGCAGTGTTTGGCTGAATACTATTCCTGACCTCTTTGGCGTTTGCGCTTCTTCTTCATCTTATTGGCAAAGTCCTGTTCCTCATAATCTTCGCCTTGTGCTTCGGGCAATAAGCCGCCCAATGCTTCAATCAAACCGTCTTCGTGTTTGTCCGTAGTTAAAAAGTCGAACAAATGGTGTGGTTCTTCCGCAGGAAGATCCGCATCATTTGATGTGGATAGTTTGGGTTGTGATACGGCAGGTTCTTTTATCTCCGGTTTGATGTTATTGTTCCAATAATCATTAAAGGTGTTGGCAGAAAGTTCCGTTGCTAAACGTGAACCGTTCCAAACCGCTTTGGAATTGTGGTCAATAAATGTGATACCATAAATACGCCCGGTATCATTCCGGCGGACTACGACGTTAATGCCCTGTTCCGCTAACTGCTTTTTAAATGCCTGTTCATCGTTGGTGGTTTTCAGGGCTATGGTAACGGCAGATTTTAGGGTCTGTTTGCTCGGGCTGTCTTTCAAAGCCGTTTTGCATTTCGCAAAATGCAGTTCCAAAGCAGGAAGCCCTGCGCTCTTCCCGAACAGCGAAGCCTTGAACGGATGCCCGGCTCTTTCTCCTTTTTCATTCAGCGGAATATATAATAAGCCCTGTTGCCTCTTTCCCCGTAATTCGCCCTCGATTTTCTCGGTGGTAATATTGAACAGGGAAAGCAAGGCATTGTATTCGCCCAAAGTTTGGTACTGGTAGTAATTCGGCAAGTGGCGGACTACCGCAGCGATTTGGCTCTTTACATCGCCTGCCCGGTAATCCACCGGACGGAAAATCTTATCCGTCTGGTTGCGTTCCTTATCCGTTGCGGGTATCAGCCCGTATTTATTTTCCAGTTCACGACATACATTCATAGACCGCATTTTCTCGAATTTGTCCGAAATCTTTTTGCCTTGCTCGTCCACGCAGACCGACACAATGTGTATGTGGCTACGGTCAATATCGGTATGTTTGAATACGACAAAAGGCTGTTCGCCGTAACCCATTTCCCGCATATACTGTTCTGCCATTTCCCTAAACTTGTCATCGCTTACCTTGTCGTTGGGGTCAGGATTGAGCGAAATATGCAAGGTGTGTTTCTCGGTATTGCGGTTGGCTATCAGGTAAGGTGCAAAAGACTGGGCTAATTGTGCTACGGAATAATGACCGCTTGCGGTTTCAATCATCTTATTGGCAAACAAAATCTGCCCGTTTTCATTCTCCACTTTAAGCTGATTGTACGCCAATGCCCCGTATAAATTTCCGCTTCTTCCGATTTTTGCTATCATTTCTACCGCTATTTTTTCAGGTGCTTCGCTTCAAATTCTTCGGTTAGCTGAATGATTTTTTGACATAGCATCGCCATTTCAGCCGTTTGTTTTTCCAGTTTGTAAAGGAATGCTGCGGCTTTTTTCTCGGAAAAATGCTTGTACAATAGCTTTACAACCTGGTTATAGTTCACACCTACGGAGCGAAACTGACTGTGAAACGAAGTCAACCGCATATAGAAATCAACTGTTCCTTTGTCAATCTTAACTGATTTCATTTCCTTACTGAACAGCAGGGAAATGATAAACTTTGCTTTATTGGGCATTCCCGATGCTTCAAAAAGCGATAAAAGTTTGGCGTTTTCTTCGTCGGTAAGACGGAAAACGTGGCGGTGGATGCTTGGGTCTGTTTTCGGTGTCCGTCCGCCCTTATTCTGTTTTCTGTAACTGTTCTCTTTCATCACAAATCCATTTTAAAACCGAGCTTCAGCGAGCTCATCGTTAGATAATCCATACAAAACCCTGACTTCGGAAGGTGTTTTCTGCCCCCTGCAAAGGGCAAGTTGTTTTGAGGCACGAACTCGGTTTCGAGTGCCTCAAAACACAACTTGCCGTGTTCCGGTGAACACAAAAATCCGCCCTGCGGGACGGATTGAATGTAACAGGGAAAAACAGCTTGTTGCCGTTCCCGTTACTTCCTGATATGTCAAAAGATTTTTGCATAAATCCGTTAATAAAAACCACAATACAAAGTAAAGCCCTGTTCCCGATAGCGTTGCACTGTGCCACAGTGCCAAATGCTGCCTCTGAACGCCAAACACTGCCACCACTATACAACCGAATGAATTTGATGAGTTCTTTGCCCCTGAATGTTGGCAGGCAGGCAG
>QFOI01000041.1 GCA_003241175.1 Pseudopedobacter saltans | reverse complement strand
AATCTTCACCAAAGGAAAATCAAAATCAATAGTTTCCGAAACTATTTGTTTCAATATATCATCAGGAATAGATCCTTCTGTGTAAGGTCTCATGACGGTTACACCTATTTCCGTTTTTGAAAGTTCGCCTATCTTATCAATGAAACCGTTCGGCAATACAGGTATTTTTTCAGGAAAATAAAGACCTTTGTCTGGTGCCTGTCCATGCACCGCAGCATAGGCAAAATCAACATCCGGCGCTTTTTTATTAAGACTATAAAACTTCATGATTTTTAATTTTGTTTTCAACTATTTTTCATCCAATATTACCGCACCGGATTTATTAATCAAAGAAACATAAGTAAAGAAACTGATACCAAGTTCTGTAAATACAGACTGCATGACTTTTTCAACCTTTTCGGCAGTGGTTTTATCTTTACTAAGCATAAAAATGGAAGGACCCGAGCCAGATATACCTCCGCCTAATGCTCCGGCATTTAAACATTGATATTTTACTTCGTTGAATCCCGGAATTAAAATACTCCGTACAGGTTCTATTATTTCATCATTTAATGAACGACCAATTAACTCAGCATCATCCATTAAGATACCGGCTACCAAACCTCCGACATTCCCCCATTGACGTATAGCCGTTTTCAAAGGCACATTCCTACGTAATACTGCACGAGCATCTGCAGTCCGTACTTCTATCTGAGGATGTACGAGTGTTACATACAAACTTGGCGATGGCAGCGGAATAATATCCAAAGGATTTACCGAACGTATGAGCGTAACCCCTCCATATATTACCGGGGCAATATTGTCGGCATGCTTCACGCCACTTGCCACCTTTTCACCGAACATAGCAAACTGAATCAACTCTTCTTTACTATACTTGTTTCTCAATAAATGGTTTGCGCCAACTACAGCCCCAGCAGCACTGGCCGCACTAGAACCAACACCGCTGCCAGGTTTGATATGTTTGTGTATAAGCACTTCAAATCCTGTATTGCCGTCTAGATCCTTGAGCATTTCTAGCAATGGAGCACCAGCAGTATTTTCTGCCGGATTTTCTGGTAGAGGAAACCCATCTGCACTTCTAACTATAATTTCCGGACGATCCAATAATTTAATATCCATCGTATCAGCAGGAGCCGTAAGGCACAACCCCAATACATCGAAACCACAGACTAGATTGGCAACGCTTCCTGGAGCTTGTACTGTACACTGCGTTATACTTCTATTATTGCTCATATTTATTCTCAAAAGATATTTAAATAGTAAAAACTAGGAACCCGCCTTCATTAAATCTGCAAAAACACCACTAGCAGTCACTTCCGCACCTGCTCCAGCACCCTTAACGACCAAAGGTTGATCAGGATAACGCATAGTGTAAAACAGTACAATATTATCTTTGCCATATAAATGGAAAAAATCAGACTGACCAGAAACCTGTTGTAGTCCTACCGAGGCTTTTCCGTCCACAAATTCAGCCACGAATTTCAATTTACAGTTATTTGCTTGAGCTGCGTCATACAAAGCTTTAAAATGTGCTTCATGCTTTCCCATTTCAATATAAAAATCTTCGACAGATCCTTCGAAACATGATGCAGGCAAAAACGGTTCATTTTTTACATCCGACATTTCAATTGTCGATCCCGCCTCTCGTGCCAATATCATTATTTTTCGCATAACGTCCGTACCTCCTAGATCCAAACGAGGATCAGGTTCCGTATATCCCTCCGCTTGTGCCTGCCTAACCACTTCAGCAAATGGTTTTGTCCCGTCATAGTTGTTAAATACATAGTTTAATGTACCCGAAAGTACTGCTTGTATTTTATTTACTTTATCACCACTTCGCACCAAGTCGTTCAAAGTTCCAATAACAGGCAATCCTGCGCCCACATTGGTTTCAAACAAAAAAGGTGCATTGAACTCATGCGACAACGTTTTTAAAGTCTCGTAATAACTATAAGAAGCAGAAGCCGCAATTTTGTTACAAGCCACAACAGCTACACTTTTAGACAATAGTCTTTTGTAAGTTTTAGCGACTTCTTCATTTGCTGTAACATCAACTACAACCGAATTGCGAAGATTTCTTTCTATGGCACCGTTGACAAATGCGTCTAAATTAAATTCTTGACCATCGTCGTTCAAATGTTTTTCCCAATGTCCCAAATCAATACCAGACTGTTCGTAGCTACTATACATCTTCTTACTATTGGCCAAACCAACTACACGAACATTCACGCCTAAGTGTTTATATAGGTAACTATGTTGTTGTTTTATTTGTGACAATAAACGGCTACCAACATTTCCTGTTCCTATAACATAAACATTGAGTTGTTTGTAGACGGCTTCGAAGAAAACTTCATGCAATACGTTTACCGCTTTTTTAACGTCATTAACTGAAATAACAGCGGATATATTTTTTTCGGATGAACCTTGTGCTATAGCTCTTACATTGATACCATTACGACCCAGCGTGGCAAACATACGTCCACTCACGTTGGGATGACTTTTCATCTTATCGCCGACTAGTGCAACTATGGACAGATTATTTTCTGCATGAACAGGCTCCACTTTATGGTTGGCAATTTCATTTTCAAATGCTTTATTGACAGCTGCACTAGCTACTTTAGCATCTATTGCATTGACAACAACGCAAATAGAATACTCTGAAGAACCTTGCGTTATCAATATAACATTGATATTAGCATTTGCCAATGCTTCAAACAAAGTTTTTGAAAATCCTGGAATCCCTACCATCCCCGCGCCTTCCAAACTCAACAAAGACACTTCCGTAATACTAGATATACCAGACACTATATTGCTATCGTGTGTAGTCGTAGCATTCATCAACGTCCCTTTATCTTCAGGTGCAAAGGTATTCTTTACCAATACAGGTATCTCCTTTTGCATAACCGGCAGAATTGTTGGAGGATAAACGACTTTTGCACCGAAATGTGACAATTCCATTGCCTCTTTATAAGAAATTTGGGGAATCGGTTTGGCATTAGTCACCCATCTAGGATCAGCAGTCATCATACCTGATACATCTGTCCATATTTCCAACACATCTGCACTGACAGCCGCCGCATAAATGGCAGCAGTATAGTCTGATCCTCCTCGGCCCAAAGTTGTAATATGTCCACTATAACCTTTAGCAATAAAACCCGGAGCGATATATAGTTTGGACGAATGGTTTTTCAAAAACTCGATAACCTTTTCGTTTGTCTTTTCGAAATCCACTGCAGCATAGCCGAAGTGATCGTTGGTCAATATCAATTCACGCGAATCCAACCATATGTTACTAACTTCAACAGAAGCAAGATAAGCCGATATAATTTTGCTAGACAATAGTTCTCCAAAACTTACAATTCTATCTTTTGTTGCAGGGGATAATTCTTGCAGCCGAAAAACACTTTGACAAATGTCTTCCAATTCATTGAATTGCTGCATAATCATACTCAAGCAACTACTCCTAGTAGCAACAGGTAACAATTGGTTAGCAGCTTCAATATGTTGATCCAGCAAAGATTGTAGTAGATCCTCGTATGCCTTCTCTGATTGATGAGCTTTTACACCCAGATCAATTAACTTATCAGTAACGCCTCTCATGGCAGAGACAACAACAATCTGTGAAGGGTAATTATTTTGCGTAACGATCTGTACGACTTTTTTTATATTTTCCGCGTTGGCGACGGAAGAACCGCCAAATTTTAAAACATGCATAAAAACCTATATTGGGTAAACAGTAAGAACCAGTAATAAATATCCGAAGAATAACGGCGAAACGCCCAGAGGATTATATATGAAAATGTTACCCTTTACAGGGTAATAATAGTAGTCGTAATGATAGAGGAAACTATCATAATAAAATTTGGGATGATATTTTGCTGACTATATGCCATAAATACTCGGCTAAGATAGGCGTAGAATTTGGATTGACAAAAAATTATTAAAAAGCCAAGGTATTGTACCTTTCATTTTATTAAAGCCAATTATCACAAATAAAACGTAATTACAACTCTTTTGTAAACTCGAGTTTGATCTTTGTTTGAAAGCTTTTAATCGTTTTGAAGATCTCCACCAAGGTAAGACGCTCAATACGAGAAAACCTGTTCAGAAGAATATAATTGTCTGGGTCGACACTGTCTTCGATGATTGCGCGGGCTTGATGTTTTAGACGCATGCTCATCAGTAGGTAATACGATTGGCGCAACTCTTCCGATTCTTGTTCCGTAAAAATACCTTTTTGTTGTAGTAGACGGATTCTTTCACCGGTATTAACGGCTTTAACCCGATGCTTTAACGCATACACTCTCACTAAGTCCACTATGGGTGTCATGGCACGCTTGACATCAAAAACCTCGTTATCGCCTTTGGTAAAAGTCTTGATTCCTTTAAAAAAAGTCAATGGTGGTTCATATTGCAAGGCATTTTTTGTCATAAAATAAAAAACGCGTTCCATTGGTTTTTGTAAAAGTTCATCTAAAAAACCATACAATTCTTGCATGATATTTTCGTCCCCGAATAAAAATCTACAGTCAAAAAAAGTCGTAAACTTGACAACCGTTTCAGGAATAGCATCTGCAACCCACTCTTCATAGTTACGTTTCCAGTGCGACAGCGAGTGTGTCCATTTGGGATTCATAGCCATGTATCCACCCGTACAAAAGCTAAATCCAATTTTATCCAAACTTTCGGAAACCTTCTTTGAAAACTCTAAAAAATAAGCCCTTACCTCTTCCCTGTGTTCATTTGCTTTGTCTTCATAGATAATGGCATTATCCTGATCTGTCTTGAAAGTCTGTTCCTTCCTTCCTTCACTACCAAGTACCATAAAACAGAATCTGGCAGGGGCTGGCCCTATTTCGTGTATTGTCCGCTCAATTACTTTTTCGGCAATACTGTCAGAGATTGTTGTAATGACTTGGTTTGCAACTCTTGCATGTACACCTCTTTCCAATAGTTGGGTAATAATTTTTGGAGCTTCTAACCACTTCTCTCTTAATTCTTCATCCGAATTAGCGAGTTTTACGGTTTGGATAAATAGAATTGGCGATTGTGACTGCTCGGCTAATAGGCGATTGCGACTTTGAAATCCAATATAGTTTCCATCTTTCTCAATCAAAAGGTATTTGGTATTGTTCCTATACATTTTTAAGACCGCCTCGAACACGAAATTATTGACAGATATCACTATTGGTTTCGGATCCATAATTTCCTTAGCCAAAGTTTCAGGAGATTTTCTAGTCCCGACAATCTGATCTCTCAACAATATGTCCGTAAGATAACCAACGATTTTGCCACCTTCATCAGTTATGTATATGCAGCTTACTTTTTGTTCAGCCATTGCTTTTACGACTTCGAATACTGGAAGATTTTCGTTGGCGTATATGATTTTTCGATAAGGAATATCACCCATACGTTTTGAAAAAAACTGGTCTGCCTCCAAAAAGCTATCATCACGCCAAGCAGGCTTCTTGAAAAAATGAGCAAACTCATTGTCCATCATCCTCCCGGCAAAATCGGAAGTAAAAAAATGCTGAAAACCTTCATATTGAGCACAGAGTTCGCGAAAATATTTACGATGAAGAAAATATATCTCCGTACCCTTCTCAACCCAAACCGTATTGACGGAAAGTTTTTGATTCAATAAAATGCTTATCCCTCCATAAATCTGACCAGACTGAAGTTTTCGCTCTCTTCTTCTGTTCCTAGCACTATCATAAAAAAAAGTGTCGTAGCTACCAGACACGAGCAGATCAACCCCTCTTAGTTTGGATATTTCCTGTTCGTATAGCACTTGGTCTTTACTAAAAACTTTCTTTTCCAATTTAGCCGCAACATTCTCAATAACCGCATCCGGCAATTGATTAAAAGGAGACGTATTCTGTAAAAATTCAAAAGCGTTCATGACTTCGTCAGATTTAATGAACAAAAAGTTGGGAACCTACCATCAACAAAAGCAATATAAATAGCACAATTAAAACAAGACCCAGGATTCTAGTATTTTTTTTGAATGCATTGTCCTGAACAATCGGTTTTTGCTCCATGACATCCTTTAGTGTCAATGGCAACATTTCTTTTATTGTAAAAAAACATCTTGCAGTTGCTTCTGCATCATAAATGGCATTATGAGGAAATGGCTGCTCTTCCGAAAAAAGATAACGAAACAGATCGACCAATCTCAGTTGTCTACGAACATCCATCTGTGGAAGTCTAGCAGAAGCCTGCATTGTACAAAAAAAAGGCAAATCTGTAAATGGGCTATCAGAACCAATACGAGTAAACTCCACATTGAGAAGATGGTAATCCAACTCCACAAAATGTCCGACGACAATTGGTCGGTATTGCAATAAATCAAATTTCAATTTGACCAAAACATCTTTCCTTGGAACACCTTTTTCCTGTAAAAAATCGTCAGAAATATGATGGATAGCGCGTGCGGAAGGCTCAATAGAATAATCAGAGTTAATGATGTAGAAATTTTCCTTTTTGACTACTATTCCATCCCAATGAAAAATAAGCCACGCAACCTGAACGACATATGGCCAATTATCTTTTTGGGAATAAGGAACTTTCCAGTTTTTGGGCAAACCAGAGCATTCAGTATCAATGACCATCAGGAAATCGCTCACAAGACAAACAAAAGATTTGAATATTGAAAAAGATCTCTACCCCTGTGTCATCTTTTTGCTCAAGCGATAAGACAAGTACGTAAAGAAAGGTGCAGCCAATACATCAATTGTATAATGCACATGCTGAATCAATACAAATATAGCAATCACGAAAGTAGCCACCAATGCAAAAGTTTTTTCAGGTTTGCGGGACAAACACAAAAAACTTAAAAACATCGATGATGTATGCCCAGAAAAAAACAAGTCTTTGGTAATAAAATCAGCATGTCCATAAGTAAGATTACTCACAGGATCCATAATCGGAATCAATCCTACTGGAGGTTCTAATGCCACTAACGTTATGGATAAAAACCTAAACAATAGCAGAAAGATAATAGCATACAACGTTGTCAAAAACTGCTGTGGATTCTGTAAAGATCTAAGTACAGCCAAACTAATCACACTCCACAACACCACAAAGATGGGTATTGATAGATCAATGGATGGTAATGAATTAACCAAAAAGTCATTAATCTGATGTCCTGATCTCTGTTGTATCACATGGAAAAAAGCAGGCAAACACATAACCAATGAGCCAAAAATCAACAACCCAACAAACAAGGCAGTCTTGTATTGGGAAGCTCTAAGTGCCAATTGCCATTCGATAGCAATGCTCCTAGCTTTATATTTTCCTGAATTTGATTTGGCCATGTAATAAAAATTTCGACACGCCATTAATAACGCATCGAAAAAGCAAAGTTACAATATGAAATTTAGATTAAATTTTATTTTTTACCACCTAAAAGTTAAAAATCACAATTGGACTTACCGCCGAGCATTTACTTTTTGAAATGCAGAACCCAAAAAATTACTTATATCTGAAGGCAAAAGACTTTCCTCTGATTCTGTCGTCAAAGCCAGATCTCCAGCCAGACCATGAATAAATACACCCAAAATTGCTCCCTCAAGTCCAGAATAACCTTGAGCCAATAGACTTGTCAATATACCGGTTAAGGTGTCCCCACTTCCACCAGTTGCCATACCTGCATTACCTGTTGTGTTGAAAAAGCCTTTTCCTTGGTTCGCGACCAATGTGTAATGGCCTTTCAAAATAATCATGAAATCATATTGTTTAGAAATTTCCAAAGCCTTACGGATACGAGCAACCTCGTTCTCTTGCTTTCCAAAAAGTCTTTCAAATTCCTTCGGATGAGGGGAAAGAATCGAATTGGCAGGAATGAGAGAGAGCCATTCAGGATTTAGAGCAATCATGTTGAGTGCATCCGCGTCCAATACAAGCGGCGACTTTGCATTATCCAATATCTTTTTCAGAATAGAAGTTTCAGCAATACCCAAACCAGGCCCAACACCGATACTTTTGTATTTTTCAAAATCAATTTCCTCATTTCTCCATACTGTCATTGCCTCTGGTATCGCGATCGGAAATATAAGGCTTTCTGTTTCGGGAATATTGCATGTCAACAACCCAACGCCGCTTTTCAAGCATCCCAAAGCAGCCAATACAGCGGCACCCATTTTGCCTTTGTTTCCTGCAACCAACAAAGCATGACCAAATGTTCCTTTGTGCCCGTAGATATTTCTCGGCTTGTATATTTTTTGGACAAAAGGCAAATCCACTATTTCCAAAATAGAAGATTCTTGAGGTTGGTATTCTTTAGAAAGTCCAATATCCAACACGGAAAGTTTCCCCAAAAAAGGCGCATTTTCCGCTAACAAAAAACAGAATTTCAATTGCTGAAAAGTGAACGTGTAATCCGCTTTTAGAACAATATTGTTTTTAGAACTTTCATCCAAATACATTCCAGAAGGAACATCAATTGCTATTTTTATATTGGAAACACCATTAAGAAATGTAACCAATTCTGCCACAAAACCTTTTAAAGGCTTATTCAAACCCGAACCGAAAATAGCATCTATGACTATGGCATTGTATGGAATGTCAGGAAAATAATTTCTGTCTTTGAAAAAAGAAACAGCAATAGGTATATCCTTCAGGCGATCTTCATTGGTCAAAAAATCACTACTTCCTTCCTTTTCCGACCCCACAACAAATACTGTCACTTCACGACCTTTCTGATACAATAATCTTGCGATAGCCAATCCATCTCCCCCATTGTTACCCTTTCCACAAAAAATGTAAAAACATTCTTTTTCTCTAAAAATTTTTCCTATTTCCTCAACACATGCTTGTGCTGCACGTTCCATTAAATCAATAGAACGAATGGGCTCATGCGCTATAGTGAAAGCATCCCATTCCCGAATCTGTTTGGCATTGAAAAGTTGCATGTTTGAAAATTAAAGATTGGCTTATTCCCTGATAACTGTGACTTCTCCATTTTCCCATTTTATAATCTTACTAGGTTTGGAACGTGATTCGTCCGTCCGTCTATATTGCACAGCGTGATCCACACCGTCAACGATAAGAGAATTTATTTCACTAAAAATGGCAGGTGCAGGTTCTCCACTAATATTGGCGGACGTGCTAACGATCGGTTTGTGCAGTCGCTTGATTATTTTTTTGCAAAACTCGTCTTTACAGATACGAATGGCGACACTGCCATTTTCCGAAACGACGTTATCGGCCAAAACCAGAGCATGGTCATAAATAATCGTAGTTGGCCTGTCCTGTTTTTCGAGATAATCAAAAACACTGAGATCTGGAGCCGCCACATATTGAATCAGGTCCCTTTCATCTGCCAGTAAAGTCACAAAACTTTTGTTTGCCGGACGATGTTTAAGGTTAATAATTTTTTCAACAGCTTCAGCATTGGTGGCATCACAACCCAAGCCCCAGACCGTATCTGTTGGATACAATATGATACCACCTTTTTTCAATACATCTAGACAGGCATCCAGATCTGCTGTAAAATCCTCGTTCATAGGTGCTAAATTAATCCACTTCTATCCATTACTTTTGCAAAAATTAAAAAAAGCCTGATTTTCTTGCTTTAAAACCAAATAAAACGATGAAAGAGTTAATCCAAGCCGCTTGGTCCAATAGAGATTTGTTAAAAGACAACCAATACACAGATGCCGTAAAAGCAGTAATAGAAGAAGTTGACAAAGGTCGTCTACGTACCGCTGAACCGATTGATGGCAAATGGCAAGTCAATGAATGGGTGAAGCAGGCAATACTACTATATTTCGGCATCCAAAAAATGAAAACATGGGAAGCCGGACCACTGGAATGGTATGACAAAATGGAACTGAAACATGGTTACGAGCAATTGGGGATTCGTGCTGTACCGCACGCTGTTGCACGTTATGGCGCTTATATATCCGCAGGAGTTGTATTGATGCCAAGCTATGTCAATATTGGCGCTTATGTGGATGCTGGAACCATGGTGGATACTTGGGCAACCGTTGGTAGTTGTGCTCAGATTGGGAAAAACTGTCATTTAAGTGGTGGTGTAGGTATTGGTGGCGTATTGGAGCCTTTACAAGCTTCTCCAGTTATCATCGAAGACAATTGTTTTATCGGAAGTAGAGCCATCATCGTTGAAGGTGTCCATGTAGAAAAAGAATCCGTAATCGGAGCTGGCGTAACATTGACACAATCTACACATATCATTGACGTTTCCGGAGCGGAACCTATTACGACAAAAGGAAAAATCCCGGCTAGAAGTGTGGTTATTCCCGGATCCTACACTAAAAAGTTTCCAGCTGGAGAATACAGTGTCAACTGTGCTTTGATTATTGGCAAACGTAAAGAGAGTACAGACACAAAGACTAGTTTGAATGATGCTCTGCGTGATTTTGACGTTGCTGTTTAGTATTTTTACGAATGAATTAACACTAAAAAATTAGTGAGTAAACTTTTGAATGAATTTATATTCTAACTTTAGTCAGTTAAATTAGATAAGATATGAAGAAAATAATACTCGGTTTTTCTTTAATGCTTGGAATAGGCATCAGTGCACATGCACAAAAATTTAGTGGAAATACCGTTACAGAAAGAACAAAGTTTGGCATACAGGGTGGGCTAAGTGTTCCATTTCAGACAGTTGGTGGAACGTATGATTCCTACTCAGATACTTATTACGGTTCACACACAAGTGATGCGTTTGCTGGATTTACGGCAGGTTTACAAGTTGAGATTCCATTGGGACAAGGTTGGTATTTACAACCAGAAGCAAACTATTCACAAATGGGAGCAAAAGATTATTTTAATGTAGAAGTGGCACAAAATAGTTTCCAATCCACCTATGGTAAGGAAGCAGACAACTATTTACAAATTCCTGTATTGGTGAAGTACAAACCAATGCTGCAAGGATTTGGAATATTTTTTGGCCCCCAGTATGGACGCCTACTTTCTGCTAAGCAAAAATATAGTCAGGGGTTAGGTTCTGTAGATATAAAAGACCTTACTAATAAAGATGAACTTGCCTTAGCTTATGGTATTGAATATTATTTCCCATCCGCTAACGATGGTCCAAGTTTTGGCATTTCTTTGAAGGGGATTTCCGGATTGACAAATATTGTTGACAAAAGTCAATATGCTGGGTCAGTTTCTTCTGTACGAAACAATGCCGTGTTCTTGACAGTTGGAGTTCGTTTCTAAATTTATTTCGATTTCTAAATAGTCAAACAAAATGCAGCCTAATTGGCTGCATTTTTCATTATTAACGATTTACTTTGCATACATGAAAAAGTTTGCTTTGATTCCTGCTAGATACGATTCTTCTCGTTTCCCTGGAAAACTGATGAAAATGCTGGGAGAAAAAACAGTCATTAGACATACTTATGAAAATACGGTTGCTACCCAACTTTTTGATGAAGTGTTTGTAACAACTGATAGTCCAATTATTTTTGAAGAGATTGTTTCACATGGTGGTAAAGCTGTCATGAGCAAAAAAGAACACGAATCGGGAAGCGACCGTATCGCAGAAGCAATTGCTGATATGGACGTTGACATCGTATTGAATGTACAGGGCGATGAACCTTTTGTACAAAAAGAACCCTTACAAAAACTCTTACAAGTATTCGAAGGAGAGGATGGCAAAAAGGTACAGGTAGCCAGTCTCATGCGAAGATTTACGGATCTCGAACTTGTACAAGAACCCAGCAACGTCAAAGTTGTGGTTGACTTAAACTATAATTCGCTTTTATTTAGCCGTTCACCGATTCCTTACCCAAGGGACAACAGTTTTGACATTTCTTATTATCATCATATTGGAGTTTACGCCTTTCGCAAACAAGCATTGATGAATTTTACTAATTGGGAAATCACACCATTGGAAGCTGCGGAAAAAATTGAGTGCCTTCGTTATTTGGAACATGGAATTCCGCTCAAAATGGTATTGGTGGACGCTATGGGTATTGGTATCGACACGCCCGAAGATCTGGAAAGAGCAAAGCAAAAACTATCAGAACTAAAGTAAACCATAAAACAAAGTCCAATACTACATCGTATTGGACTTCTTTATTGTACTATTAAAACTTTCTAACTAAATTATTTGGCTTATCAATTTATCTTTTGAATAAAGCATTGGAATAAAAATTGCCGCTAATACTCCATTAATACTTAAGATGCCAATCAACAATTCTCTAAACTGCACAGTTTCTCTATAGATAGGTGATCTTACGACACCAGTCACTTTCCAAGCACAAAATGCAGTTAATGCAATCATGGCTATACTGAATAATGGATTGGCCAACTTTTTAAACCAAACCCTGAAACCATAATACAAAACACCCAATATCATCAATAAAATAACGCATCCCATAATGATGGAAGAAACGTTAATAATCGAAGAAAGGTTATAATGGGTAAAATACCTAAATCCCATATCTACAAAGAGATTGATGTAAACTGCTGAAATACCTACAAATAAACTTACCAAAACGCATCTTGTAAACATGTCATATTTTTTGTCAAATTCGTTTTCCATAATATTAAAATTTTGATGTTATTAATTCGGTTACCAATAATTAAAATCCCGATTTTATATATTGGACTAAGGGAAAGGGTCACTTGTTTACTAGAAAATAAAACTGTGTAACGGTTTAACACGACATTTGTTCTATATTCGAAGTTTGTTATCATTCGCAGTTAATAAAACTAGAACAACAAGCTTTATGGAAATCAGGCCTAACAATAAAAGAGCAAATCAATTAATTATAAGTATTTCGATTGTAGCGCTATTGTCACTTACCTCATTTTTTTCAAAATTTCTTCAATATAGATTGCTGGTCAATATACAAGAAGGTGATATCTATACAGACAATCAATTAACGAACAGCGACCTTAGGGAAAATATAATCTTATTCGCTTATATAATTGCCTATGTGATATCTGTTGTCATGTTTATAAGATGGTTTCGCAGGGCCTACTATAATCTTGAACAGAAAGAATCCTTTTTATCCTATACCAATGCAACAGCAGCTTGGGCTTGGTTTGTTCCTATATTCAACCTATACAAACCATACCAAATGATGAAAGAAATGTTTTCCAAGACAGAACTACTTTTGGAAAACAATGATATTCAACCAAGAAAAAATCTTAAAACAAGCATTCTAGCCCTTTGGTGGGTGTTGTGGATTGTTAATGGCATAGCTGATAGACTAGACTATGCATCATCCAAAAATTTAGAAACCATGGATGAATTCCTTTCAAGTTCCATAGTAAGTATGGTGCATAATTTTTTGAGGCTTCCGCTAGCATTCGTTACAATTCTTTTCATTACACGTTATGCAGCAAACGAGACATTAATTTCTCAACTTCCAGACAAAGAAGAATTGTTGAACACTAGTCCTGCTTTTCACGACGCAAAAGAAGACATTATACTAATCGAATAAGCTAGAAATCAGTTGATTTGCTTGATTGTTTTTCAAAACAAGCAAAGGTCCAATATTAGTTGGACCTTTGCTTTACATCTCAGTACCTTAACATTAACTATGAAAAGTTATGTCACCCAAACCTCCAATCTGACTACGATCAAATGTTGTTGCCTGGTACACAAAATAGTTCAACCAATTGTTGAAAAGCAAATTGGCATGACTTCTCCAACGAACAATAGGTCCATTTGTAGGATCATCATTCTTATAATAGTTTTGAGGCACTTCTATCGGCAATCCCTTGGCTAGATCTCTAGTATATTCATCATGCAAGGTAAATGGAGCGTATTCGGAGTGTCCTGTAAAATAAAACTCTCTTCCTCCTCTCGAAAATGCAATACCAACACCCGCTTCATCCGATTCGGCTAAAATGTCAATACCCTTCGATGCCAAAATATTTTCTTTTGTAGAAGTGGTATGGCGACTATGTGGGATATAAAACTCGTCATCAAAACCTCTAAACAATGGATTAGTTTTATCAATACTTTCGTGTTGAAAAACACCAAACAATTTATGATCTAAAGGCGACTTGTCCACACCGTAAAATCTATACATGGAAGCTTGCGCCGCCCAACAGATATACAATGAAGATGTAACGTGCGTACGCGCCCAATCAAATATCTGAGAAATTTCTGGCCAATACTTTACTTCCTCAAATTTCAATAACTCTACGGGTGCGCCAGTAACGATCATGCCATCGTAAAAATCATCTTTCACCTCACTGAAATACTTGTAAAACATTTCCAGATGTTCTTCAGAGGTATTTTTGGACTGATGTGTTTCCAGACGGAGAAAATCAATCTCCACTTGTAACGGATTGTTGGAAAGTAAGCGAACAAAATCCGTTTCGGCTGTGATTTTTAATGGCATTAGGTTGATAATCAATACACGCAAGGGACGAATATCCTGCGCCTTGGCGTGCAGATCACTCATCACGAAAATATTTTCCTTCTTCAAAAGTTCAATAGCGGGTAGATTATCTGGAATATTTACTGGCATCTTATAATTACACTTGCATTTTTTGGAATGTAAATGTACACATAATTAATGTTTATTTGCCATGCAAACGAGTGCGATAGGCATCGTTTTAATAAGAAAAAAACTATCTTTAAATCAACAAAACCAATACCTATGTCTTTTTTCAAAAAACTATTTGGCGAGAAGAACAACACCAACAATAAGAAAGAGGAATCTAATGCACCCGATCCAGAAAGTATTTCTACCGGAGGAAGTAATGTTTACAACTATAGCACAAAGGATAGTGAAACTGAATGGCATTTACCCAATCAAGAATGTGTTTACATGGACGAAATCATTGGACATTTGGAGATGCATATTGGCAATCCAGCAACCGTCTTCCATGAGATCATCTCTGATTATGTACATATTGATGTCCATTGGATCAAACCATCTGCAGAATATCCTTTCAACATTTTAGTCACGACTGGAATGAGTGATCTCCCCATGAGTATGCCAGCAGGAATGGAAAATGTAGAACGATATAACCATGCCGAACTAATGGTCGTATTGCCGGCAGACTGGCCTATTGGAGACGAAGAATTCAAAGAGGCAAACAATTATTGGCCAGTTTATTTTTTGAAAATGATCGCTCGTTTTCCACATGAGTACAAAACCTGGATTGGCTATGGTCACACCATTCCTAATGGACAAAATGCCGAACCCATTGCCAATACTGGATTTGGATGTATATTGACGTTGCCGCCCATGTTGACATTTCCTGAAGAATTCCTAACATTAGAAACCAAAGATGGTACCATTATCAACTTCTTGGCAACCATTCCGCTTTATGAGGAAGAAATGAATCTTAAGTTAGAAGAAGGAACCGATGCTCTATTAGATCGCTTTGACGAGTTCGAAATATCTGAAGTTATCGACATTGACAGACCTAATGTAGCACTATAAAAACGGTATCACTTGCAAAAAATACTACAAAACATCCAACAGAACCAAGAACTATATAGCGCAATAAAAATTGTTTGGGCTGTCATTACCACCTTATCCATTTTGGTATTAATTGTAGTGTTTTGTTGTGATGAAAACACTGTATTGAAATCAGTTCCGACTTGCACTTACAAACTACAAGGACGCGAATGTATTTTGTGCGGTTGCACAAGAGCCTTTCTTCAAATAAAACATTTGTCCTTCGACAAAGCTTTTCGACTGAACAAATTAAGTATATTGCTTTTCGTATTGTTGTTGGCAAACATCTTCTTTTTCTTAAAAAACATTTTTACAAAAGACTTACAATATCATGAAAACTGCTAGTTTAGTATTAGGAATTTT